>JAEYTU010000161.1 GCA_023433825.1 Planctomycetota bacterium | reverse complement strand
GCTGGCGACATCACGACTCCGCACGTGCAGTCCCTGGCCGAACGTCGCGCCGACGCGATCGTGACTGCGGTTCGGGTGTTCGCCGACGCCGCGCTCGATCGCGCCGAGCTGCAGCGCTGCGTCTCGTCGTGCGGCGTCGTCGACGACGTTCGCGTGCTCGCCGTCGTCGGCGGTCGTCCGCTCCGCGTCGTCGCAGCGTCGGATCGAAGCTGGCTCGGCGCCGCGCCCGACGTTCTCGCCGGCTCGCTGACCCTCGACCCCACGCGCCTCGCGACGCAGGCGACCCGCGGACGAACGCTGCACGAACGCGTCGCCTCCGGCAGTGACACGAGTCTGATCGTCGCGGCACCGTTCGAGGACGGCGCCGTCTTGCTGCGCCTCGATCTCGGCGCGTCGGAGCGCATGCTCGCCGACCTGGCCAGCGTCTTCGGCGCGTTCATCGCGCTCGTCGTCGCCGCGCTGACGCTGACGGCCGGACTGCTGCTGCGTCGCCACGTGATCGACCCGGCCGAGGCGATGCGCGCAACGATGGGCCGGCGCGCCGCCGGCGAGGCGACCGCACGCGTCCCGAACCCGAGCGCCGACGAGATCGGCGACGTCGGACGCACGCTGAACGCGATGCTCGACGTCCTGACCGACCACGAGGATCAGATGCGCAACTGGATGCGCCATCTGCCGGCGGTCGCGTTCCGCTGCTCACCGGACGGCCGCTTCCACTTCGCCAGCACTGCGATCGAGACGTTGACCGGCTATCCGATCGATGCGTTCCTCGAGGGGCGAATCGGGCTGCGCGATCTCGTCCACGCCGACGACCTGCGCTGGCTGCGAGCGACCGTCGATGCCGCGACGGCCGAGCCGTACGAGATGGAGTACCGGATGGTGCGCGCCGACGGGACGCTGCGGACCGTGCTCGAACGCGGCCAACTCCGCCTCGATCGCGACGGCAACGAGGTGCGCGACGGATTCCTCGTCGACGTCTCGGCACGCAGCCTCGCCGAACGTGCCGTCCACGCCGCCGAAGCACGGCTGCGGATGTTCCTCGACGTGATCCCGGACCTGATCTTCCGCGTGCGCGGCGACGGGATCGTCCTCGACTACAAGGCGCCGAGCGACGACGACCTCGCCGTTCCGCCGGAGCAATTCCTCGGCAAGTCGATGCACGAGTTCCTGCCGGCCGACCTCGCGGACCGGCTGCAGACCGCACTCGACGACTGCCTGCGCCTCGGTCAGATGCGGGTCGTCACGTACACGCTCGGCAAGCGCGGCGTGCCGACGGAGTTCGAGACGCGAATCGTTCCGGCGGGTCCCGATCAAGCGCTCGTGATCGCAGCCGACGTCAGCGAGCGGCACCGCGCGCAGGCGGCGATTCGGGCCGCGAAGGAGCACGCCGAGCAATTGCTCGCCGAGCTGACGAGTCACCAGAAGGCGATCGACGACCATGCGATCGTCACCGTGACCGACGCCGAGGGCCGGATCGTGCACGCGAACGACCGCTTCTGCGAGATCAGCGGCTACGCGCGCCACGAGCTGATCGGCAGAACGCACGCCGTCGTCAACTCGCGGACGCACTCGGGCGCGTTCTTTGCCGACCTGTGGCGCACGATCAGCCGCGGCGACGTCTGGCGCGGCGAAGTCTGCAATCGCGCGAAGGACGGCCGACTGTTCTGGTTGGAGATGACGGTCGCGCCGTTCCGCGACACGACCGGACGGATCGTCAAGCACATCGCGATCCGCACCGACATCACGGTCCGCAAGATGATCGAGGCGCGGATGTCGGCGACGAATGCGCGCCTGCAGGCGATCCTCGACGCCGCGTCGGAGGTCGCGATCATCGCGTGCGACCTGCGCGGCGTGATCACGACGTTCAACCCCGGCGCCGAACGCATGCTCGGTTGGCGCGCGGAGGAGGTCGTCGGGATCCGTTCGCCGGAGTGCTTGCACGACGCGGCGGAACTGCGGGCACGGGCCGCCGCGCTGTCGGTCGAGCTCGGGCGTCCGGTCGAAGGGTTCGAAACGTTCGTCGCGATCCCGCGCCGGGACGGCAGCGAGAAGCGCGAGTGGACCTATGTCCGCAAGAACGGCACGCGCTTGACCGTGCAACTCGTCGTGACGCCGCAGCGCGACACCGACGGCGCGATTTGCGGCTACCTCGGGCTCGCGATGGACGTGTCGGATCAGCGGCGAACGACGACCGAACTCCGCGAGACGAACGAGGCGCTCGTCGTGTCGCTGTCGATGCAGTCGCGGATGAGCGCCGAACTCGAGGCGTCGCGCCGCATCGCCGAGGCGGCGAGCCGATCGAAGAGCGAGTTCCTCGCCAACATGAGCCACGAGATCCGGACGCCGATGACGGCGATCCTCGGCTACACCGAGATCCTGCGCGGCGACGGCGGTCAGCTCTCACCGACGCAGCGCGACGAGGCGATCGAGACGATCCAGCGGAACGGCTCGCATCTGTTGGCGATCCTGAACGACATCCTCGACCTGTCGAAGATCGAGGCCGGTCGGATGACCGTCGAACGGATCGACTGTGGACCGGTTCGCCTCGCGTCGGACGTCGTCGCGATGATGCAGCCGCGCGCGCTCGGCAAGGGTCTGGCGCTGACGCTCGACGTCGCGACACCGATTCCGCGGACGATCCAGACCGACCCGACGCGACTGCGACAGATCCTCGTCAACCTCGTCGGCAATGCTATCAAGTTCACCGAGCGCGGCAGCGTGCGGCTGACGCTGTCCGTCGACGGCGTGTGCGGCGACGGTCGGCCGCAGCTGCGCATGGCGATCGCCGACACCGGCATCGGGATGTCGCCGCACCAGGTGGAGCGGCTGTTCCAGGCGTTCTCGCAGGCCGACGCGTCGACGACGCGCCGCTTCGGCGGCACGGGGTTGGGCCTCAGCATCTGCAAGCGCCTCGCGCAGTTGCTGGACGGGGACATCACGGTGTCGAGCGCGCCGGGCAGCGGATCGACGTTCGTCGTCTGCCTGCCGGTCGTCGTCGGCTCCGACGCCGGCGTCGATCCGGCCGGCGCGCCGCTCGCGACGTTCACCGGCGCGACGAAGAGTCCCGGCGAACGTGCGGTGCCGGCGGACGGGACGGGAGCGGCGGCGGCCGCGCGACCGCAGCCGCTGACCGGCATGCGCGTGCTGCTCGCCGAGGACGGGCCCGACAACCAGCGACTGATCTCGTTCCACCTGCGGCGCGCCGGAGCCGAGGTCGCGCTGGTCGGCAACGGCCGCGACGCCGTCGACACGGCGCTCGGCGCCGTGCGCGCCGGGCAGCCGTTCGACCTCGTCCTGATGGACATGCAGATGCCCGTGCTCGACGGGTACGGCGCGGCGCGCGAGCTGCGCGACCAGGGCTATCCCGGCGGCATCGTCGCACTGACCGCGCACGCGATGGCCGGCGACCGCGAGCGCTGCGTCGCCGCCGGCTGCAACGACTACACGACGAAGCCGATCGCCCGCGACACGCTGATCGCGGCGTGCGCGGAGTGGAAGAAGTGAGGCGCGGGGTCGCCCGGTGATCCGGCACTGCGACGGCGCTACTGCGTCGCTTCCGACCGACAACCATGACGGCGGATCGCCGTCGTCCCGACCGAAGAGGGCGCCACATGCAGCCATCGACACCATCGCCTGACTCGACACGTCCGGCATTCGCGACCGGGATCTGTTGTCCGCGATGTCATGGGGCACTGATCCCGGAGACGAACACCCTCCGATGTTCGTCGCACGCGTGCGGACACGCTTATCCGGTCGTCGACGGCAGACCCATCTTGATCGACGAGTCGGCCAGCGTGTTCCGGATTGCCGACTACCTCGGTGCCCCGATGCGGCGGCCGAAGCAGACCCGACTCCAGTCGTTCTTGCTCCAGAACCTGCCGAGTCTGGACCTGAACCTCGATGCTTCGCAGAACGTCGCGCGGATGCGCCACCTGCTCGGTGACGTGAACCGCCGACCGTCGATCCTGAACATCGGTGGAAAGCACCCGAAGGCCGCAATGGCCGCGCTCCGTCGCGATCCATCCATCGATTGTGTGGAGTGCGATTACGTCCCTGCACCCACCGTCGCCGTCGTCGCCGATCCCAGGTCGCTACCGTTCGCGGCGGGCGCGTTCGACGCCGTGCTCCTCGATGGCGTTCTCGAACACTCGATGGACCCGCAGCGCGTCGTCGACGAAGCCCACCGGGTACTGAGGCCTGAGGGACTCGTCTACTCGGACTCGCCATTCATGCTGCCAGTGCACGGCGGCGCGTACGACTTCACTCGACTGTCCGCGCTCGCTCACCGAAAGCTGTTCCACAGGTTCGCGCGGGTCCACTCAGGCATTTCATCGGGCCCAGGCACGGCTCTGGGGCACGCGATCCAATCCGTCGCACTCAGTTTCGTGCGAAGCCGACGCGCCAGATTCGCCGTCAAGGCGCTGTGTCGCGTCTCGCTGTTCTGGATCAAGTATGTCGATTTGCTCCTGGGCCAACGACCCGCGGCACTGGACGGCGCAATGGGTACCTACTTCATCGGTCGGAAGGCCGCGCACAGCGTTCCCGAGCGAGAACTCCTGTCCGAGTACGTCGGCAACACGCCCGACCTCTATCAGCGGTCGTGACCGCGCCCAGTGACGGAAGGCGCGGTCGGCCTCCAGATCCGACGATGCGGTGAACGCAGCGCCAGGAAGTTTCGGCGTCGATGCGCCCCGTTCATTCGGTCAGTCGACTCTTCGCTGCGAACTGGATGATCGAGTCCCGCCCGATGACAGCGACGCCATGACGACGCGCGGTGATCTCCGAATGCGCGCTGCAGACATTCGACGCGGGAAGACTGGTTCACGAGCCGGTTGACGACCTTTCGGGAGCGCCCGATGGTCCCGCGATCGACCCTTCCACGTCGGCAGGACCTTCTGACGGGAACAAGGGGGAGCCGTGAGCCACGGTCACGGTCACGTAGCACGCAGCCGCCATCGCTCGCACTTGGAGAGCCGCACCAATGACGTCATCCAGAAACGTCCTGATCGTCGACCTCAACAACTTCGCACGCTATCCCACCATGGCGGTCGGGTATTTGACTGCGACGCTTCGCAAGTCGGGGCATCGAGTCTCCGTGTTCTCGCCCCTGATGGTGGGCGTTCGCGGAGTCGTTCGTGAGCCGCGCCCGACCTTCTACGCGCTGTTCGTGGCGAAGCTGAATCACCGATTGGCGACATCGAGTCGGCCGTGGGTTCGCAATTGGCGGGACCGACTCGCGGACGGGAGGCGCTCTGGAATCACGGCTCACCATTCACAGGTCGTGAAGGCCACCAAACAGAGGATCGAGGAACTCGCGCCGGACATCGTGCTCGTGTCGAGCTACCTGATGTACCGCGACGTTTGCGCAGACATCGGCGCCGTGTGTCGCGCGAACGGCATACCTCTCGTCATTGGCGGCCCGTATTTCGCGCAGCTCGAAGTCGTTCGATCGTGGCTGGATCTGCCGGGACTTGCTGCCCTGATCGCTGGAGAAGTCGACCTCACGATCGTCGAGATCATCGACTCGGTGGTGTCGGAAAGAGACCCGAGCGTTCATCCCGGCGTGTTCGTCCCGTCGAACGCAGCCGAACCGAAGGGCAGTGTCGCGCCACCACTGCGTTCACTCGACGACGTGCCATACCCCGACTACGCGGACTTCCCGTGGGCGTCGTATCCCAACCGAATCGTTCCGATCATCACCGGCCGCGGGTGTGGCTGGGGGGTCTGCACGTTCTGCAGCGATGTGACGAGCAGCGCCGGTCGAACCTACCGCTCACGCAGTCTGGGCAACGTGTTGGCCGAGATTCGTCATCACCACGAGCACCACGGCGTCAGCCACTTCGTGTTCACCGACCTCAAGCTCAACAGCAACCTCGTGATGTGGCGCGGGCTCATCGATGGGCTTCAAGAATGCGCACCGGGAAGCACGTGGATCGGTGCGGTCCACGTCGGTCCCGAGCAAGACAACGGACTGTCGGCTGCGGATCTCGCCGCCGCAGCTCGAAGCGGTTGCGTCAGACTGACGACCGGCCTCGAGACGGGGAGTCAGCGAATCGCAGACGTGATGAAGAAGGGCACGAAGGTCGAGAGGACCAGCACCTTCCTCCGATCCGCCCGCGCGGCCGAGATCTCGACTCGGTGCACGATGATCATCGGCCATCCGGAGGAGACCGCGGACGACGTCGGGGAGAGCGCCGACTTTCTGGCGCGTCACCACGATTCGATCGAGCGGGTCTCCGTGAACCGGTTGCAGGTCGTCACGGGTACGGCACTCCATCGATCCGGATTGCGCGGAGCGCTCGGATCCGAGATCGGGCCGGCAGACCCTGCGATGGGAAAGGTCGAGCTCGGCGGTAACGCATGGAATCGGCGCGATCACCGGCGACAGGTGTCACGACTCCTCACCGAGGCACATCGAATCAATCGACGTGCGCTGCTCGACCGCGCACGGGACTTCGAAGGCGTCATGTGATCTCGTCGCCGCCGATTGGTGCGGCATTGCGTGGACGTGTCGTCACCGCGCCTCACTGACCGATCCGGAACGCCAAAACGACGCCGTCCTGCACCGCATGCGCCGCCGACGGCGTACGCGCGTGGATCCACGCGATCGGCTGGCCGGCCGCGACGGTCGCGCCGACCTGCGCCGCCAGCACGATGCCGACGGCGGGGTCGATCTCGTCGTCGCTGCGGCGGCGACCGGCGCCGAGATCGGCGGCGGCGCGGCCGATCGCGAGCGGTTCGATGTCGGTCACGACGCCGTCGACGTCGGTGACGACCGGAACGACGCACGGAGCGTTCGGCAGCCGCGACGGATCGTCGACGATCCGCGGGTCGCCGCCCTGCCGCTCGACGTTGCGCTGCAACCACGCGAGTGCCGCGCCGGTGTCGAGCGCCTTCTCCAGCCGGATCGCCGCGTCGCCGGCGTCGCCAGCGACGCCACCGAGCACCAGCATCTCGGCGCCGAGCGCCACGGTCAGCGCGCGCAGGTCCGCCGGCCCGCGGCCACGCAGGCACTCGATCGCCTCGACGACCTCGACCGCGTTGCCGACCGCGCACCCGAGTGGCACGTCCATGCTCGACAGCACGGCGACGACCTCGATGCCGGCCGCGCGGCCGGTCGCGACGAGGCTCTCCCGCAGTGCCTCGGCGTCGTCACGCGCCGTCAGGAACGCCGCGCGACCGACCTTGACGTCCATCACGAGAGCGTCGATCCCTTCCGCCAACTTCTTCGCGAGGATCGACGCCGTGATCAGTGGAATGCTCTCGACGGTGCCGGTCACGTCGCGCGTGCGGTACATCCGCGCGTCGGCCGGCGCGAGCCATTCGCCGGCAGCCGCCATCGCGAACCCACAGTCGCGCAGCACGAGGACGAACTCGTCGCGCGTCAGCGCCGTCCGATACCCCGGGATCGCCGAGAGCTTGTCGATCGTCCCGCCGGTGTGGCCGAGCCCGCGCCCGGACACCATCGGCACCGGAACGCCGCACGACGCGACCAGCGGCGCGAGTGCCAGACTGACCTTGTCGCCGACACCGCCGGTCGAGTGCTTGTCGACCTTCACGCCCGGCACCGACGTCAGGTCGAGCACCGGCGCCGAGTCCCGCATCGCGAGCGTCAGCGCGCGCGTCTCGGCGACGGTCATCCCGCGCAGACAGACGGCCATCAGGAACGCGCCGAGCTGTGCGTCCTGCAGCGTCCCGTCGACGACGCCACCGACGAGGTCGCGGATCTCGGCCTCGGTCAACTCCCCGCCGTCGCGTTTGCGCCGGATCAGCCGCCCCGGTGACTCCCTCATTCGATCCCCGTCGGTTGCCAGATCGCCTTGACCTCGACGAACGGTTCGACGAACGCCAGCGACGGCCGGTGCGCACGCCATCCCTTCGCGTCGAGATCGACACGCCGAACGCGCTTGACGCTGTCGGCCGCCGCCGCCGTGTCGGTCGCGGTCCCGTGGATCGCCGGCACGCCGAGCAACACGCCGTCGACGTCGCGATGCGCGAGCAGCGCCGGCACGAGTTCCGCGCGCAGCCCCGACACGAGGTTGACGACGCCGGCCGGCACGTCGCCGACGGCGAGCCGTTCGCCGAGCGCGAGACCCGCGAGCGGATGCGTCTCGCTGACGCAGACGACCGCGGCGTTCCCGGCGGCGATGACCGGCAACAGCAACGCGCAGAGCCCAAGGAGGCTCGGTCGGTCCGGCGCGACGATCCCGACGACGCCGACCGGCTCGACGACCGAGACGACTTGGAACGGCACGGCGACGGCGTCGTGCGAGCCGAGCAGCGCCTGCAGTTTGTCGGCGAGCCCGGCGTACCAGACGACGAGGTCGATCGCCGCGTCGACTTGCGCGTCCGGCCGCATCCCGCCGCCGCGTTCGACATCGGCGGCGAGCGTCGCGCGGTGCGCCTGCAGCATCTCGGCGAATCGGTGGAGGATCTGCCCACGCTGGACCGCCGAACGCCCGCTCCATCCCGGCAGCGCCGCGCGCGACGCACCGACCGCCTCGCGGACGTCGTTGCGACTCCCGCGCGGGACGTTCGTGCGCGGGGCACCGCTCGGCGTGTAGCTGCGGCCGGACTCGCTGCGCGTGAATGCGCCGCCGACGAACATGCGCGACGACTTCCGCACGTCGCTGTCGGACTCGGCGTCGTCGACAGCCTCGACGCGCGCGGCGTCCGCGACCTTCGCGACCTTCTTGCGTCGCGCCACGTCAGGCGTGCCTCGGCGCGCCGTCGACGCGCGCATACGCGCGCAGCCCGGCGATGCCGCCTTCGCGTCCGACTCCGCTCTCGCGAACGCCGCCGAACGGACTCGCCGGATCGAACCGTTCGCTCGTGTTGATCCAGACGACGCCGGCTCGCAGCCGCTGCGCGCACCACTGGCTCTGCGCGCCCTTGTCGGTGAAGACGCCGACCGATGCGCCTTGGTTCGTGTTGTTCGCCTTCTGCACGGCTTCGTCGGCCGTCCGGAACGTCGTCACGGCGAGCACCGGTCCGACGATCGCCTCGCGCGCCAGTCGATGGCTCTGCGCGACGCCGGTGAACAGCGTCGGCCGACACCAGAACCCGCGCGTCGGCAGTTCGCAGTCGGGTTGATGCAACGTCGCGCCATCGTCGACGCCGGAGCGAACGCATGCCTCGATCCGCGCGACGTG
>JAEYTU010000073.1 GCA_023433825.1 Planctomycetota bacterium | reverse complement strand
GACGTCGGCCGCGACGATCGCGTCGGCGCACAGCGCGAGCGCCGCGCGGAGCCCGGTCGCGGTGTCGGCGACGTGCTCGCCGACCCGACGACGGACGACGACGGCCGGGCCGTCGGGCATCGGCGCTTCGAGGCTGTCGTCGAGCACGACGACCATCCGGCCTTCGAGCGCGACGAGTTCACGGGTCAGCGTCGAAAGCGTCTCGCTGAGGCCGCCGCGCGCTTGCGATCCGATCAGGACCAGACCGCGACCGGCGCGAACGGCTTCGACGACCGCGTTCGGCAGGTTCGCAGCCTTCACGTCGCGGACCTTCGTCGGGTGGATCCGAACGTGGACGCCGATGCCGTCCAGGTGACGGAACGCACGCAGGCGACCGCGGCCGAACTCGGGGTGATCGAACTCCTGCCCGAGCGAACGCTCGCCAGCCAGGATGTCGAGTGCGTCGTGCCCGAGGTGGTCACGGACGAACTGCCAGATCTCCGGCGGTGCGAGCGACTCCTCCGACAGCGGCTGCAGCGAGCCCGCGACGCGGACCATGACCGGGCGTCCCTCGCTGAGGTAGACGTCCGACGCGCCGCACTCGACGGCGCTGCGCAGATAGGCGTCGGGATCGGCGCCTTCGACCAGGCGAACGCCCTGGATCAGCCGGCGGCGGCGCGCCTGCAGTTCGAGGAGGTGTTCGAGTTCGGGCTCGGTGATCAGGCCCTCTTCGACGAGGACTCGACCGAGCGGCCGGCTCTGACCGGTCAGCGCCTGGATCTGCAGGCACCGCTCGAGGTCTTCCTCCCGCATCATCGGGTTCTCGAGCAAGATCGCCCCGAGGCGCGTGTCGTCGATGCTGCGGCGTTCCTGCATGTTTCGTCCCTCCAGAACTCCGGGAAGTCCGCAGATCGGCCGCAGGACCGCGGAGGCTTGAGGGCGAAGGCTCGAGGGAGGAGGCTCGAGGGAGGAGGCGTCAGGGAACGCGAGCCAGCGCCGCCGCAGCGATGGACGCCATCAACTCGGAGTGCCGCAAGAACGCGGCCGCCGCGACCTGTTCGTAGCGCGCGCGCGCCGTCGTCACGTCGCCGCGCGCCTCGGCGGCGTTGCCTTCGAAGAACCGCTGCAGCATCGCTTCGCCGAGCGCTTCGACGACGGCATCGCCCGGCCGCGCGAGTCCGCCGGCGCCGGGCAGTTCCTCTGGAACTCCGGCGTGGCGATGCAGCGCCCGACACGCGGCGCGGTACCCATCGGCGTCACCGAGCAGCACCGCGGCCGACGCCGCGACGCGGCCAGCGTGAATCTCGCCGAGTTCGGCGCGGCGCAGCCCCGCGTCGCGAAGGACCCGTAGGCAGCGGGTCCATTCCCGGCGATCGGCGTCGCCGTCGACGACGCGCGCGATCGCGTCCCCGAACGACATCGGCCACGCGCGGTGTGCGAGCGCGACGCCGACGACGACGAACATGCATCCGGCGGCGAACGCGAGGCGATCCACGGCGCGCGAGGCTAGCAGGTCGCGGAACCACGTTCCTGCCCCGAGCCGATCGTCGGCGCCGGTCGCGGGCCCTTCATCCGAAGCGGGGCAGGACCTTCACGGCGCGACCTAGCGTGGCCGCTTTCGAGTCCCCGCACGAACGCACCATGACGCACACGCTGACACTTCCCCTCGTCCTGCTCCTGACCGTCGGCACCGCCGCGTCGCAGGATCACCTCTTCGGAGTCGGCTTCGCCGACAACGTCGGCCCCTCGGCCACCGGCGGCAATTCGTTCCCGGTCACGCGCTATCGCGACCTCGACAAGGACGGCCTGATCGACGCGAACACCGAGTTGTTCCCGTTCCTCCGCCAGTGCTTCAGCGGCCCGCAAGGCAACGGCAACGCTGGCGGTTTCTTCGCCGACCTTCGCGCCGTCGCCGAGAACGGCGAGTACGCGTTCTACTTCGTCGACTCGTCGGCGTCGGGCGCCGGTTGCGTGATGCGCGGCGTCGACCTCGATCACGACGGTGTGCTCTCGAACGCCGAGGTGACGCTGTTCCACTCGTTCGGAACGTCCAACGCGCCGGACTCGATCGCCGTGCATCGCGACGTCGCGAATGGCCGCACGATCGTCTACGTCGCTCTCGACACCGGGCGAAAGGGCATCCATCGGCTCGTCGACCTGAACGGCGACGGCGACGCGCAGGACGCCGGCGAGGCTTCGGTGTTCGTCGACGCGACGAAGGGGCTGACGGTGCCGGGCACGAACGGCCCGGTTGCGCTCGTCGCCGACGCCTGGATCCGCGTGCGCGTGACGCCGTCCGGCAGGGTGCTCGCCTACAACCACGGTCCGAACCAGTCGAGCACGCCGCGCACGCCCGACATGTTCGCGTGGTACGCGTTCACCGACTCGAACGGCACGGCGTCGGCGCAGCTCTGGTTCAACCCGTCGACGCTGAACGGACTGCCGACGCATCCCGACTTCGCGACCGGTGGTCGCTTCCCGAACTACGACCTCCAGAATCTCGGCGGGACGCAGTTCCACCCGACGTTCGCGCACGTCAGCATGCTCGAGATCGATCCGCGCGGCGTGTTGCCGGGATACGACGCCTACTACATCACGGCCGACTACCGCCCGACCGGGTGGGGCAACACGAACCTGAACAACCAACTGGTCAGCGGCCTCGTCTACCGCGTCGTCGATCGGAACTTCAACGAGCAGATCGACGCCGGTGAACTCGATCTCTACGTCAACGTCAGCGGCCAGACGTGGAACAACGTCGCGCCGATCGCCCTCCCCGATCGTGCGACGCAGACCTCGCTGACGACGTTGAACGACCTCGTGCAGGACATCGGCGCCGCCGACGGCGCGCTGCACGTCTACGGCGAGAACCGCAATCGCGACTGCGTGTGGACCTGCGTCGACGCGAACTCGAACGGCGTCATCGAGGCGAACGAAGTCGTGCAGCCGTTCTTCACGCCGTCGCCGTTCCCGTATCCGTTCAGCGTCCAGTTCGGACCGTTCGGTCGCGGCAGCGACCCGATCCGTGCCGGCACGATGCCGGGCCCGTTCCCCGCCGGATTGGCGCCGGAGGGTCGCGGCTGCGCGACGACGGGATCGATGTTCCCGGTCATGGACGCTCTCGGTGGCGAACCGCGTCACGGCAACGCCGGCTTCGAGATCGGCATGCTGCGCGGCATGCCTGGCCAGCCCGTGACGATGCTGCTCGGCCTGCAGCGGGCCACCGTCGACCTGGGCGTTCTGAACATGCCCGGCTGCACGCTCTACACGCTGCCACTGCTGAACGTCGGACCGATCGCCCTCGACGGCCTCGGTCGGACCTACGTCCCGCTGCCGCTGCCGAACGACCCGACGCTGGTCGGGCTCGCGTTCACGACGCAGTTCGCGATCGTCGATCTCAGCGCGACGAATCGTCTGCCGGTGTTCACGACGAACGCGCTCCGCGTCACGGTTCGCTGACCCGCGGCGAGGGGTCGTTCGGGCTTCCCCCCCTTCCGGGTCGAGCGACCCTCGCTATGCTCCCCGCGCTTCCGGCAGCCGCGGCGTCCGCCTCTCCTCTCCGCGTGCTTGCCGGCGCCATCCCAGGCGAATCGCCCCGATCCCGGCGAAGGGAGAGTGAGACACCGATGCCCACGAAGAGTGCCCAGAGCAAGAAGTCCGTCCCCGCCAAGCCGGCCGCGGCTGGTCGTTCGACGTCCAAACCCCGCACCGAAGGACGCAAGGCCGAGAGCCGTCGCGCCAGTGCGAAGGCGCCTGCGGCTCCAGCCAAGCTCGGCAAGGCTCCGGTCAAGCCCGGAACGACCGGAGCGACCGGAACACCTGGAGCGAAGGACCCGCAGGTCGACAACCGTCCGCCACTTCGCGTCCGTCACGCCCCGGCCCCGCTGTCGGTTCGGCCGACGAACGGGTTCGACGACGGCGACGTCCTGCCGCTCGGCGGCGGTGGCCACGGCAACGGTTTCGGCCGGTGCGGCGGTCGTGTCCTCGGCAGCCGGTTGGAGCAAGTCCTCTGCGACCGGCTCTCGAACGCCGGCGTCACCCACAGCCACACCCCGCGCCACTTCGAGGTCCGCTTCGGCGAGAAGTCCGTGGCCGCCTACGCGCCGATGATCGTCCTGCGCGGCCGTGGTCGCGAAGGCAAGACCGTCGTGATCGAGTGCTGCGAGCAGGTCGACTCGCCGAACCTGACGAAGATCGAGGCCTTCCGACGCCAGTACGGCCTCGAGTTCTATGTGATCTTCGTCGCGCCCGAGGAAGTGATCGACGACGTGACGCCGCTCGTCTACGACGAGTCGTGCGCATCGAGCGAGATCGGGACGCTGATCAACCGCCTCGCGGATTGAGAGCGCCGCGCGGATCGAGAGCCGCGCCGAACGCGCGCAGCACGCGGGGGAGGGCCTTCCCCGCGGTGGACATGCTGGTCGCTTCCGATATGGTGTTCCGCCCTTCCGTCCTTCTGGAGCTGCGGAGCCCTTGATCCAACTGCGACTCGTAGCGTTCGCGCGACAACGCCAGGTCGACGAACTCGACCGCGCCTGGGAGCAATGTCTGGCAGCTCCCGCCGACTTCGACACCACGATCTACTGCCAGACGATCGAAGCGCTCGTCCAACACGACCTGGGCGGGCGAGCCCTCGACCTCGCGACGCGAATGGTCGAGGCCCTGGCCGGGTCGGGACGGGTCGGCGACGCGGCGACACTCGCCTGGACGGTCGTTCGACACGGCGCCCACAACGACAAGCTCACGAAGCGCCTCTTCGGCTTCTACGAGCAGATGTACGCGGCCGAGGACTGGTACCAGCCGTTCCGCGATCGAGCGAAGTTGCGCGAGGACAACCTCGCGCAGGCCGCCTTCGAAGAGTTCGAACGACTGCGCGCGTTCACCCGCGGCAACGTCGTCTACCACCGCGCCGGTTGGGGCGAGGGCGTCGTCGAGCACCTCGACATGGCGACGCAGGAGTTGCGGATCAAGTTCGGGAACGGCCGCACGAGTGAAGTGCCGCTGTCGTCGGCGATGGAGAGCATGGTCGCGCTGCCGGCCGACGATCTCCGCGCGATGAAGCTGGTCGGAATCGACGAGCTGCGTCGCCTCGCCGCGAAGTCGCCGTCGATGCTGATCCACAAAGCGGCGCGCGTCTATCGCGGCCGGATCTCCAGCACCGAGTTCAAGGATCAGCTCTCGCCGTCGGTGATCCCGACGAAGGAATGGCCGGCGTTCTGGAAGCGCGTCCGCGCGGCTGCGACGACGGACCCGTTCCTGCAGATCGAAGGCAGCTCGGCGCGCCCGGTGTTCGTGCTGCGCAAGAAGCCGCTCGGATTGGCCGACGAAGCTCGCCTCGCGATGCGCCATGCGGACGACCTCGGCGGCGAGATCGCGGTCTGCCGCGACTACCTCGCTCGCTGCGAGGACGACGACGCGCGCAACACGATCCTCGATCTCGTCCAGGAACGCGTCGAGACGACGCTCGCCGAGAAGGCGGCTGGGACGAAGAGCCAGAAGCCGGCATCCCACGCTCACATCCTCGACGGCATCCTGCTGCTCGAGAACATGGGTCGCCCGACCGCGGCCACGGCCGAATCCGAACTGCGCCTGCTGCTGCACGACTCGAACGGCGAGTTCCGTCCGGAGGCGTTCGACCGACTCGCGACGCAGGAGGCCCGCACGCACGCGATCCAGTTGATGCCGAAAGCCCTCGGCGACAACTGGACCGAACTCTGCACGAAAGCGCTGACGCGCACGCCGGCGACCGTCGTCGAGCAGATCGTCGACCTGCTGGTCGAGCACGGGAAGGCGAGCAACATCCTCGCGCTGTGGCAGGAGGTCGCGCCGTATCCGCAGCGTCACCCGGTCCTGACGTACCTGTTCGGCAAGCTGCACGCCGACGGCGTCTTCGAAGGGATGGAGGACGCGCCGGACGCCGTGACCGTCGGTCGCGTTCTGCTGCACCTCGTCCGCGTCCTGTCGACCGACAAGAAGGAGGCGGCGAAGACGCGTCTCAAGACGCGTGCGACGAGCCTGATGACCGGCCGTCGCTCGATCCTGCAGAAGGCGCTCGAGTCGATCGGTCGCGACGACCTCCGCACGTATCTCGGGATCACCGAGCGCGGCGGCGAGGACTTCCCGCAGGAGATCAGCGACATGATCCTGCGCGCCGCGGTCAAGAAGTACCCCGAGCTGATCGCGAAGGCGGAGAAGCCGTACTGGGAACTCGACCACGTCTACTCGACGCGCGTCGGTCTCGCCGCGCAGAAGGAGGAGTACCGCAAGCTCGTCGAAGAGAAGATCCCGACGAACTCGAAGGCGATCGGCGCCGCCGCCGCGCTCGGTGACCTCAGCGAGAACAGCGAGTGGGAGTCGGCGATGGAGGAGCAGCGCAACCTGACGGGCCGCGCTGCGATGATGGATCAGGAACTGCGGAAGGTGCGCCTGATCGAGGACCAACAGGTCCCCGACGACATCGTCGCACCGGGCACCGCGGTCACGCTGACCTACGTCGACACCGGCAAGACCGTTCGGATGCGGGTGCTCGGACCGTGGGATCTCGGCGAGGACGTCCTGAACTACCGCGCACCGCTCGCGAAGCCGCTGCTCGGCCGCACGGTCGGCGAGGAGTTCGAGCTGACGACGGGCGCTGGCAGCGACACGATCCGCATCGACAAGATCGAGAAGATCGTTTGACGGAGCCCGTCCCGGCGACCGCGACGTTCGAACTCGCGCCGGCACCGGACGCGCGGATCGTCGGGGATCGACTGCCGGGGCGGACGCCGGGGCTGCTGTTCCTGCACGGGCTCGGCTCGGTGCGCGCCGGGGAGAAGAGCTCGCTGCTGCTGCGCCGCGCCGCGGCGTCGGGACGCGCCTTCGCCCGATTCGACTTCCGCGCGCACGGTGCATCGAGCGGCTCGTTGACGCAGGTCACGATGAGCGACTTCGTCGCCGACGGTGAGGCCGTGTTGCAGCACGTCGGGCGCAGCGTGCTGATCGGGAGTTCGCTCGGTGGACTCGTCGCCGCGTGGCTCGCCCGTCGCATTCCCGATCTGGTCCACGCGCTCGTTCTGATCGCGCCGGCGTTCGACTTCCTGCCGCGCATGCGCGTCCGGCTCGCGAAGGCGCCGGTCATCCGGCTGACCGACGGACGCGAGATCGAGGTCCAACGCAGGTTTCTCGCCGACGCCGAACGGTTCGACGAGGCCGACCTGCCGCAGTCGATCCGCACGCCGACGTTCGTCGTCCACGGCGACGCCGACGACGTCGTTCCGATCGAAGCCAGTCGCCGGTTCTTCGCGCAGCTCGCGAGCGCGCGAAAGGAACTGCTGGTCGTCCCCGGTGGCGACCACCGCCTGAACCGCGAAGCCGACGCGATCTACGCGTCGATGGACGCCTTCCTCGCCGACGTCGATGCCACGACTGGATGAGCTGCAGACGCCGGCACTGCTGATCCGCATGGATCGCGTCCGCCACAACGTGGCGACGATGCTGGCGCGCTGCGGTGGAGCCCAGCGCTGGCGACCACACGTCAAGACGGCGAAGGTCGGCGAAGTCCTCGACCTGCTGTTCGCGGCCGGCGTGACCGACTTCAAATGCGCGACGACGAAGGAAGCGCGCGTTCTGCTCGCGCGGGCGCCGGCACCGATCGATCTTCTGGTCGCGTTCGCGCACCGCGGACCGAACCTGGCCCAGCTCGCCGACCTCGCGGCGCTGCACCCGCGCCACCGCGTCTCGGTGTTGAGCGAGGACCCCGAGCACGTCCGCGACGTCCGCGCGGCGTCGCAAGCGCTCGGCGTCTGGATCGACGTCGATCCGCAGTGGCACCGGAGTGGCATTCCGCTGAACGCTCCCGAACGGATCGCCGCGGTCGCGGCGGCCGCCGGCGCATCGCTGCGCGGCGTGCACTGCTACGACGGCCACGTTCGCGACGCCGATCCCGACGTTCGCCGTCGCGCTGCGCACGCGATCTACGCCGAGCTGCTGAACGTGCTGACGCGATTGCGACTCACCGACGTCGCGATCGTCACGAGCGGCACGCCGTCGTTCGAAGCGGCGCTCGCGTTCCCCCACTGGCGCGACGGCGCGCACGCCGTCAGTCCGGGCACCGTCGTCTATTGGGACGCGACCAGCGAAGGCTTCGGCATCCGCGGCTTCGCGCCGGCGGTCCACGTCCTCGCACGCGTGACGTCGGCGTCGGTCCGCGGGCGGATCACCGTCGACGCTGGCAGCAAGGCGCTGGACGCGGCGGCCGGCGATCCGTGCGCGTTCGTCGACGGATGGCCGGGGCTCGACGTGCTGCACCCGAGCGAGGAGCACCTGCCGATCGCCGTGCGCGACGGCGCCGCACCCGCACTCGGCGCTCTGCTCCAGCTCTGGCCCGTGCACGTGTGTCCGACGGTCAACCTCGCCGACGAAGCCGTGCTCCTCGAAGGCGACGTGATCGTCGGCGTCGTTCCGGTGCACGCGCGCGGTCACGACACCCTCGGACCGGCGCGCGTCGCGTTCGACCGCAACCCGTAGGATCGCCGCGTGATCGAACTCCCGAAGCACCTGCAGCGCTGCGCCCTCGAAGTCGACGGCTGGCTCGATCTCGGGTGTCCCGAACGCGCGCTGCAGAGCATCGACCGCTTGCTGGAGGACCCGGTCGCGCGACCGGTCGCATGGATGCTGCGGGTCCGCGCGTTGGTGCCGCTCGGCCGACACGCCGATGCACTGCAGGACCTGACCGAGTTGCGCCGCCTGCCGAAGACCGACGTCGACCAGCCGTGGCTCGAACTGACCGAGGCCTGGTGTCGCAAGCGACTCGACGACCTGCCGGGCGCGATCGAATGCATGCGACGGCTGCTCGAGACGAACCCGCGTTCGGCCATCGGGCACTTCAATCTCGCCTGCTATCTCGCCCTGCACGGCGACAGCGATCGCGCCGTCGAGGAGCTGGCGATCGCCTGCGGTCTCGACGAGGAGTTCCGCGCGCTGGCCCGCACCGAAGCCGATCTGGTCTCGCTGCGCCGCGATCCGCGCTACCGCGCGCTGCTGCCGAAAGAGGAGTGAGGCGGAGGTTCCGGCATTCCGATGGATCGACCCGGAAACAGACGCGAAGTCCGCATCGAAGGGCTTCTCCCCGAGGAGATCCTGGCGCTGTCCGAGCAAGAGATCGACGCCCTGATCTTCTGCGGTGAACCCGTCGCCTTCCGCGCCGGCTCCGCCGAGCTACTCGGTGAGTTCCGCCGCACGCACGACCGAATCACGCTCGAGCTCGCACAGATCGACGGCGGCGGCGAAGGCGTGTTGCCGACTCTCGGCGCGCTGGCCCGCCGGCATGCGCTGCGCGTGGGTGCGAGCGAAGTGGAGTGGCTCGTCCACGCCGTGAACTGCGCGCGACCGAACCTGAAGTTGCGCGCCGTCCTCGAACGCCGTGGTTTCCAGGTCGAGGACGTCCCCGGTGTCGGTGCGTGCTACAGATTCGTCGAGCGGCTGCCGCAGGGGCTGGATCGAGACGGGTGACCGATCCTCGCGTGGTCAGCACACGCCGCGGTCGCTGGCGATCGCCTTCGAACAATGGGCCCTGCGGGACTCGAACCCGCAACCAACCGGTTATGAGCCAGCTGCTCTGACCTTTGAGCTAAGGACCCGACGCACGCATTGTGGGCAGCATGGACGCGACGATCCAACGGCTGCTCGCGCTGCAGGAGGCCATTCGCGACGCGCTGATCCGATCGATGGCGACGCAGACGCACGAAGTTCTCGCGCGTTCGGTCCGCGACGACGCGGGCGACACGATCTTCGCGATCGACGTCGATGCCGAGGACGTGCTCTTGCGCGCCTGCGAGGACTGGGGACGCACGGAGTGCTTTCGGCTGATCGCCGAAGGTCTCGAACCAGAAGGACGCGTCTTCGGACGGAGCCCGCATGGGCCGAGCTTCGTGCTGATCGTCGATCCGATCGACGGGACTCGCGGCCTGATGTTCGACAAGCGCAGCGCCTGGAGCCTCGCCGCCATCGCCCCGGAACGCGGCGCGGCGACGCGGCTCAGCCACGTCACCCACGCCGCGATGACCGAGTTGCCGACGACGCGGCAGGGACGCGCCGACCAACTGTTCGTCGGCCCGGCCGGCGGCGTGGAAGGGCGGCGCGTCGAACTCGCGAACGGCACGCACCGCGCGCTCGCCGTGCAGCCGTCCAGCGCCACCGATCTGCGGCACGGCTTCGCGACGACGGTCGCGTTCTTCCCGGGCGGCAAAGAACTCGCCGCGCGGATCGACGAGGCCTTCGTCGGTCGCGCGCTCGGCGGTTGGAATCCGGAGAAGGCCGAGTCCTACGCCGACCAGTACATCTGCAGCGGCGGGCAGCTCGCCGAGCTGGCGCTCGGTCGCGATCGGTTCGTGCTCGACCTGCGACCGTGGCTGCACGCGGCACTCGGCGTGCGTTCGTCGCTGTGTGCGCGCCCGTACGACGTCTGCACGGCCGCGATCGCCGAACGTGCCGGATGCGTGATCCGTGCCCCGGACGGTGGACCGCTCGATCCGCCACTCGACCTGACGACGAACGTCGCCTTCGTCGGCTACGCGAACCGCGTCCTCGCCGATCGACTGCAACCGTTGCTCGCCGAAGTGCTGCGCGAGCACCTCGGCGACCGGTTCACCGCTCCGGTCCCTTGACCTGCACGACGCGGTCCTCCTCGGCGATCCACGCGCTCAACCGGCCGCCGAAGACGCAGCCGGTGTCGAGGACGACGACGCGTTCGGTGCGGACGAGTCCGCGCCGCGCCCAATGCCCGAACACGACGCGCTTCGTCCCGCGATAGAAGTCGTCCCACGGTCGGAACGGCGACTTCGGCGGCGGCCAGTCGGTCTCGGGTCGATTCCCGTCCGCGTCGCAGTAGCGCACCGTCGTCGCGAACGTGACCTGCGCTTCGTCGAGGTCCGCGAGCTGCGCTTCGGTCCACTTCGGATGCAGTCCGGCGTGGACGACGATCAGGTCGTCCTGCACGCGAACGACCGGTTGCTGCGCGAGCCACCGTTCGAGCTTGCGGTCCTCGATCCGGCGACGCTGAAGCCACGCGATGTCGTGGTTCCCGAGCACCGGCTGCGCGTCGTAGTCGCGCAGCAGCGTCAGCACCCCGAGCGAATCCGGTCCCTTGTTGACCAGATCTCCTACCGGATGCAGGACGTCGACCCCAGGTCGGAACGAACACTGGGCGAGCAGCTCCTCGAGCTGCTGCAGACAACCTTGAATGTCGCCGACGAAGATCCTCCGCACCGCCGCGGAAGCTTAGCCGCCGGAGATCGAGCGTCGACTCGCAGCCCGGTGAACGACTCGCGAGGCTCGCAGTCGCGCGAGTCTCGATGCAGCTCCCCTCCCGCGACAACGCAGGCGAATGGGCGGATTCGGCGAGGCCTCCGGGGGCGGAGATGCCCGAGAGGCGCATGGCTGCGTGGCGCGCCAGTTGTTCGACGGGCTGCTAGCCGCGAGCGGCGATCGGCGTGTACTCGCGGTCGGCTGCGCCGACCCAGTTCGACCGAGGCCGAATCAACCGGTTGTTCGCGTACTGCTCGAACACGTGGGCGACCCATCCGCTGATCCGGCTGATCGCGAAGATCGCCGTGAACAGCTCGGGGTCGATGCCCATGTAGTAGTAGGTGGAGGCCGAATAGAAGTCGACGTTCATGTCGATGCTCTTCTTGGCCTTCACGAGCGCCTCGACGCGCTCGGACATCTCGAACCACGTCGAGTTGCCGGTGACGCGCGCCATCTTGCGCGAGAACTCTTTCAGGATCAGCGCGCGCGGATCGACCACTTTGTAGACGCGGTGGCCGAAACCCATGATCTTCTCGCCGCGCGCCATCAGGTCGTTGACATGCGCTTCGACGCGATCGGGCGAGCCGATCTCGAGCAGCATGTGCATGACCTCCGTGTTCGCGCCGCCGTGCAGCGGACCCTTCAGCGTCCCGATCGCGGCGCAGATCGCCGAGTACATGTCGGTCAGCGTCGCGGCCGTGACCCGCGCCGAGAACGTCGACGCGTTGAAGTCGTGCTCGGCGTGCAGGACCAGGCAGGTGTCGAACATCTGCTCGGTCTCCTGCGCAGGCACCTCGCCGGTCAGCATGTACAGGAAGTTCGCGGCGTGCTTGAGGTCGCGGCGCGGCGCGATCGGCTTCTGGCCTTTCCGCAACCGCGCGTAGGCGGCAACGATCGTCGGAAACTGCGCGACGAGGCGGACGCCACGTTCGAAGTTCGCCTCGGGGTCGGTGACCTCGCCCGGGACGTCGTTCGCCGAGAGCACCGAGACGACGGTGCGCAGCGCGTCCATCGGCGGCTGCACCGGCGCGATCTTCTGCAGGATCTCCATCGCCAGCGGCGGCAGTTCGCGGTTGTCGCTCAGTCGCTTGCGGAACGCATCGAGCTGCGCACTCGTCGGCAGCTCGCCCTTCCACAACAAGTACGTCGTCTCCGCGAACCGCGACTGTTCGGCGAGGTCCTTGATCAAGTAACCGCGATACCGCAGTTCACCCTTGTTCCCGTCGATCCACGCAATCGCGGAGTCGGACGCGACTACGCCCTCGAGACCACCCTTCGTCGCTGCTTTGCTGTCGGCCATCGCTGGTCATCACCGGACACTTGACCGTCCGGGACGATGGCCCGTGCGGCACCAGCGCCCGTCGGTTGGGACTACGGATCCGCTTCCGCGTCGGCGGAAGGATCCGCCTCGCCGGAAGTCGCGGAAAACGGCGCGCGAAGGTAGCCCCACGACGTGGGGTCGGCAACAAGTCGTGCCGCGCATGCGTCGTGTTCGTGCGCCGTGATCCGCTCTAGGCGCGCACGATCCACGTCAGCGCTGGGCTGAACTTCTTGACCGAACCGGTGTAGCCGGGCGCCAGCGTCAACCCGCCGGCGTGCAGCGTCAGGCCGACGAGGAAGGCGAGCGGCGGCAGCGGCAGCGTGGCCGTCGCCGTTTCGGACGCGGGCAGCACGCCGAGATTGCCGAGCAGCAGCGCACCGGGCGTCGCACTCGCGAAGAACGCGCCGTCGGCGTTCAGCGGAATCGTGCGAGTGCCGACCGGAATGCCCGGAGACTGACCGAGCGAGAGCGCGATCCAGTAGACGTCGCCGGCGTCACCCGGGCTCGCATAGGCAAACGTCGCCGTCTCGCCGATCCGATCGCTGCCACCGCGCACGAGCGACGCGGCGACCCAGTCGGGTTCGAGTTCGACCTCCAATGCGATCGGCTGGTCCGGCGTCGTGACCGTGACTGTGCGCGTCTCGGTGCGATAGCCCGGGGCCCGGAACTCCAACTGCCACGAGCCGACCGGCAGCCATGCGTGGTACCTGCCGTCGCCCGCGCGGCTGCGAATCACCTCGCCGTGCTGGAACAGGTTCGGCAGCGGCCGGATCTCGGCCTCGATCGGCTGACCCTGGAACACCGATCGAACGTGCCCCCGCACCGCCGGCCGCCAGTCGAGCAGCGCCTTGCGGACGCCCGGCCAGACGCGGGCTTCCTCGGTCCGCGCCGCCGCGTAGGTCGGCTGGAACGACGTCATGACCTCGATCAGGAAGCCGAGCGTTCCGTGCTCGGCCCAGTGCCAGTCGGTCGACTCGCCCGACGCGGACGGATCGCGCTTGCCGTAGCGCATCGCGACGGCCAGCTCGTCCTGGTAGCGACCGAGGAACGACTGGTAGACCGGGTCGACGTTCGCGCACGGGGCATACGTGAACAGCACCTCACGGCCGTGGCTGTGGAAGTCGAGGTAGAGCACCGGTCGCACCTTCCGACCGAGCGCCATCAGCGCCCGGTTCTCGGGCTCGCTGCCGGCGGTCGGACCCTTGTAGGTGTCGCTGCTGGCGGTCGACGACGCGCCGCACGCACCCCACAGGAACGGGTAGTTGCGATTGTTGTCGACGCCGTACGAGCCGCCGTTCGGCCGCCGGTTCTTCCGCCACAGGTTGTCGACGTTCCAGACGTGCTCGGTGCCGTCCGGATTGGCGCACGGCACGAACCAGAGCTCGTGGTCGCCGACGAGCGCCGCGAGCTGCGGGTCGGTCGCGCGGCCGGCGAGGACGCGCTCGGCGGCCCCGAGCACCATGACGGTCGAGTTCAACTCGCGCGCGTGGTGTTGCCCGGCGACGACGACCGCCGGGACGTCGGCGTCGACGTTCGGCGCCGCGGAGACGCGCAGCGCCCAGATCGATCGGTTCTGCGCCGTTCGCACGGCACCGGGCAGCGTCGTCAGGTCGACCTTCGCGGCGTGGCTCGGATACGTCGCGACGAGTCGGTCGAGTTCGGCCTCGACTTCCGCGACCGTGAAGTAGCCGGCGTCCGGCGCGGTCAGCACGCTCTCGGCGCGAATCTCGTGATACGGGCGCCCGCGCGCGACGAGTTCGGCGTCGAGTCGCAACGCGCGGAATGCGCCGATCTCCTCGGGCCCGACGATGACGTCGATCCCGCCGTCCGGGCGCCGACCGCCGCAGCAGTCGACGTCGAATCGTCGCTGCAGCGCGAGGTGCTGCGCTGGCGCCAGCGGCCCGTCGATGCGGAACAGATAGGAAGTGCCCGGATCCTGGGCCGAGAGCGCCGCGGCGAACGCCACGACGAGGCAAGTGGTGAGAGAGCGCATGGGGCCGGGAGTGCCGCGATTCCTCGCGGGTTGCAGCAGTTTGTCGGGTGCGTTCGTTCGCGACAGCCGTTGTCTGTCGGTGTCGCGAGCGGGACGGAAGGCCCCCGCAAGCACTGTCCCATCGCGGCTCGCGATGGTTGCTTCCGCTGCGAGCGGAGCCTTGCGGGACGAGGCTGGCTGCGGCGATTGTGCGCAGCCGTCCTGCCCCATGGAAGGATCCGCTCTGCCGCGGGTCCGTGGTGGCGCGGCAACCACGACGACCGCCCGAGAGCAGGCAGAGACTTCGTTTGACCAGCATCCTGCGCGCGGCGTCGGTCGTGTCGGCGATGACACTGGCGTCGCGCATCCTCGGCTTCGTCCGCGACGTGATGATGTTCCGCCTGCTCGGGACCGGCGCGGCGACCGGCACGTTCGCCCTCGCGTGGCTGTTCCCGAACCTGCTGCGGCGATGGTTCGGCGAAGGCGCACTGACGGCCGCGTTCGTACCGGCCTACACGCGCGCGGTCGCCGACGACGGCGAGGCCGGAGGAAGGCGCCTCCTGGCCGCGGTCACCGGCGTCCTGTGCTGGGTGCTCGGCCCGACGATCGTCGTCGTCGTCGCCGTCGCGCTGCTGTTCGCCGCGGGCAGTTCCGCGGCGGACGACGTCGACGCGCGGCTGCTGCCGGAACTCGTCGCGATCCTGTTCCCGTACGCGCTGCCGATCTGCGTTCTCGCGATGCAAGCCGGCGCACTGAATGCGACCGGACGGTTCGCCGGCGCGGCCGCTGCGCCGGTCGTGCTGAACCTGTTCTGGATCGGGGCGCTGTGGTTCGCGAGCGTCGCGCTCAACGGCGCGCACGAGGCGACGGTGCGCACGATGGCCTGGTTCCTGCTCGCCGGCGGCGTCGCGCAGTTGCTGTTGACCGCCGTGCCACTCGCGCGGCGCGGACTGCTGGCGCGACCGACCTGGCCCAAAGCCGGCGATCCGGCGCGCGCGGTCTTCCGCGCGATGGTCCCGACGGCGCTCGGACTCTCGATCACGCAGGTCTCGATCCTCGTCAACCAACTGCTCGCGTGGCACTTCGTCCGGCCGGGTGCGAACAGCTACGTCTATCTCGCCGATCGGCTGTCGCTGTTCCCGCATGCACTGACGAGCTTCGCGTTGGCGACAGCGATGTTCCCGCGGTTCGCGGCGCTCGCGGTGCGGGGCGAACACGCCGAACTGCGACGCGCGATCGATGCATCGCTGCGCTACACGCTGTTCCTCGCCGTGCCCGCGAGCGTCGGGATGATCGCGCTCGGCGACGACCTGTTCTCGATCTGCTTCGGCAGCGCGAACTTCGACGACGCGGACGCGGCGATCGCCGCCGCGACGACGGCGGCACTCGTCGCCGGACTGCCGTTCCTCGGCTGTGCGCAACTGCTCGCACGCGTGCTGTTCGCGCTCGGCCGGCTCGGCACGCCAGCGCGGATCGCGGCGGTGCTGTTCGGCGTCAACCTCGCACTGAACTTCGCGTTCCTCGGCCTCGGACTCGGCGTCGCGGGCCTGACGCTCGCGACGTCGTGCTGCTCGCTGCTGAACGCCGTCGCGCTGTACGTCGTCGTGCATCGCCTGTGCCCGGGTCCCCACGTCATGGCATGGCCGATCGCACGCATGCTGGTCGCGGCCGCGGCGATGGTGCCGGCGATCCTCGCGACGCGCGGGACGTTCGACGCGACGACGCGGATCGGGCGCGCGGTCGTCGATCTCGGTCTGCCGATCGTCGTCGGTGCCGTCGTCTACTTCGCGGTGTCGATCCTGCTCGGCGGCGACGAATGGCGGCGGCTGCGTGCGCGGCCGCGCACGGCGACGTCACTCGATCCGTAGGAACTCGTACCAGGCCGACGCGCCGTGGTGGATCCGCAGGATCGGCCCCTGCAGCGTGAACGTCCGCGACTCCGTGCTGCCGGTGCGCTCGATGTGGATGTTGCCGTCGGCGTCGTTGTGGTGCCCGACGATCGTCGTCATCTGCAGCTGGTTGCCGACGATGCGATACGTGCGCGCGCCGGATTGCAGGAACGGCCGCAGCGGCGACGACTCGACGACGTGGACGTGCAGCACGAGATGCCGTGCGCCGATCGCGAGGTAGCCCTTCGCCGAAACCGCACCGCCGACGCCGGGTCGCTGGATCGAGCGCAGCTCGTAGAGGCCCTCGAGCGGTGTCGGCGCGCGGTAGCGCTGCATCAGGTCGCGGCGTTCGAGCGGCGACGCGATCGGCTCGTCGATCGGCGGCAGCGGAGCGCGGGTCGCGAGGTCTTGCGGCGGTTTCGGGCGGGTCGGGTCGACGATCGCCGGCGCGAGATCTTCTGTGGCGACCGGCGGCGGAGTCGTGGGGCGCGGTCGCGACTGCTCCTCCAGTTCACGCATCGTCAACGACTCGTCGATCTGCCGCGGCGTCGGCGCGATCGGCGGCGCGACGTCGTTCGGCGCGACGTCGTTCGGAAGGACGACATCGACGTCGTCCGGCGACGATGCGGTGCGCGGCGCGCCGGACGACGTTCCGGCGCAGGCGGCGATGCAGCACGACAGCGTGACCGCGAGAATTCGTCCGAGGACGGCGTGCATCGGCGGAATGCTACCCGTCACGCGCGCTGGTCCGTCGCTGCGGGCGTGGCTACACCAGCGCGCCATGAGCGTGCAGTTGATCGCCGTGCTGACGAACATCGGGCTTGCCCTGATGAAGTTCGTCGTCGGCACGCTCGCCGGCTCGCAGGCGTTGATCGCCGACGGCTTCAACTCCGCAGGCGACATCGTCGCCACGTTCGTCGCGTGGCTCGCGTTCCGCTACGGCGCGCAGCCTCCGGACGAAGACCACCACTACGGGCACGGCAACGCCGAGGCATTGGCCGGGCTGCTGATCGGCGCCGTGATCTGCGCGACCGGCGCGTTCATCCTCGTCGACGGTCTGCAGTCGAGCTTCGAGTCGGGTGCGCGCGTCGCGCCCGAACGGATCGCACTGCTCGCCGCAGCGGTCACGATCGTCGTCAAGGAAACGCTGTACCGCGCGTCGATGCGCGTCGGCCTCGCGACGCGTTCGCCGACGCTGCTCGCGTCCGCGCGTGACCATCGTGCCGACGTCCTCTCTGGCGCCGTCGCGCTGGTCGGGATCGGAATCGCGCAGTTCGGATGGCCGGCGTTCGACTCGATCGCCGGCGCGGTCATCGGCGTCTACATCTTCTGGCTCGGCATCGCTCCGGTGCGGACCAACATGGGGATCCTGATGCACGAGGCCGAGCCGCGGCTCGCATGGTCGGCCGAACAGGTCGCACGCGAAGTGTCCGGCGTTCGCGGCGTCGGTCCGATCCGCGTCCAGCCGCTCGGTGGGTCGTACCGAATGGACATGACGCTGCGCGTCGCGGGCGACCTGTCGGTCGCTGCGGCACACGAGATCGCGCATCGCGTCGAACGTCAGGTGCTCGCGCGGGACGCGAGCCTGATCGAGGTCTTCGTGCACGTCGAACCGGACGACGAGGGCGGCGGCGAGGCCTGACGGCCGCGCGGCGTGCGCGCGTTCAGTCGACGTGGAGCACGAGCCCGTTCGTTCGTTCGCCGGCGATCGCTTCGGCCGCCAACTGGCCTGCGCCGAAGCGAGTCTTCTCGCCGATTCCGAAGCGAACCGACGCTCGCAGCTCGACCGTGCCTGGTGGCACGCGGGTCAGCACGAAGCGCCCGGCGCGGTCGGTCTTGACCGCCTCGATCCCGTGCGGCCCGTGCTCGTGCGAGACGATCGCGTTCGGAACCGCGTCGCCGGTCGTCCGATCGAGGACGACGCCGGCGAGCGTCGCCGCGCGTTCGACCGTCAGCACGACATCGGCGTCACCTTCCTGAGCCTGGACGCGGCGATGCGTCAGATCGGTGGGAAGGTCCGGCAGCAGCAGCACGCATCGCGTCGGCGCCGTCGGCAGATGGCGCAGTTCGAAGCGGCCCTCGGCGTCCGGATCGGTCTCGACCCCGGGCAAGGCGTAGACGCGGACCTTCGCCGTGCCGAAGCGCTCGCGCGGCACCGCCGGATCGGTGCTGACGACGCGACCCGAGAGCGGCCGCGACGGCCGCAGTCGGATCACGAGGGCTTCTTCCTCGTACAGGTAGCGCGCCTCGTCACGGATCGCGCAGCCCTCGGCGAACACGCGCAGCAACACCGAGTCGGTGCTCGGCGCGACGCCGTCGACGACGAACGTGCCCGCCGGATCGACGACGGCCTCGGTCAGCGGCACGCCGCGTGCGCCGCCGCCGAATGCGACGACGCGCGCACCGGCCGCCGGCGCGCCGTTCGGCAGCAGCGCGCGTCCCTCCAGTCGGACGCCGGGCTCCAACTTCACGCGTTCGGGACTCCGCCCGGCCGCGAGATACGCGTAGCCGACGCCGAGACCAGGTGCGGTCACGCGCGCGAGCGCCTCGCCGGGAACGAGGTCCGTCGGAAGCCGATGCGCACCCGGCGCGTCGATCGCGTGCTCGCCGAGCTTGCGCGTCGGCGACGGCGAATGCGCGGCGTCGGCGTACTCGAACAACTCGACGCGGACGTCGGTGAGTTCCTGATCCGACCCGTCGACGACGACGATGCTGGCGTGGCGACCGGCGTCGAGTTGGATCAGGTACCAGACGAGCCAGCCGAGCAGGATCGCCGGCAGCACGATCCGGATGCTGTACGGCAGTCGATTCCAGACCCGCTCGGGGCGCGCCGGCTTCGGTCGCGGGACGTAGCGCCGGCGTTCAGGGCGTGACGTCGGCGGCGACGAGGATCCGGTCGGCGAGTTCACGGTCGAGAGCGTAGCGGGCCGATCCGAGTTCGAGGACGAACACGGGATAGCGCGCGCGGAGCCGAACGTGGTCACCGGGGACGATGCCGAGCGCGAGCAGCTTGCGCACGGCGTTCTCGTCGTCCTCGCGGAAACCGGTCACGACGGCGGTCGCGCCGCGCTCGAGCGAAGTCAGCGAACGATCGACCATCACTGCCACCCGAGCCCGAGCAACGCCTGGTTCGCGGCGGCGCCGGTCGCGAGCGCGATCGCGGTCACCAAGATCAGGATCACGACGGCGAGCCGAAGTCCGCGTTCCTTGACCATCATCATGAACGTCGCGATGCACGGCACGAACAGCGTCAGCGTGACCGAACCGACGAGCAGCTGACGATCGGTCAAGTGCGTGCCCGGATCGCCGCCGGCCTCGACGGTGTCGTTGACGAGTTGGTAGAGACCCGCTGCGCCGAAGTCGCGCCGGAAGAAGCCGATCAGGAACGACTCGGCCGCAGCGATCGGCATCCCGATCAGCGTCATCGCGGGCTCCATCGCCGTTCGCAGATACGCGAGCCCACCGGTCTGGTCGACGGCCCACAGGATCACGCTCGCGAACAGGAACAGCGGGACGACTTCCTTGAAGTACCAGACCAACCGCAGCCACGTCTTCTTCAGCACGTTGCCGAGCCGCGGCATCCGCATCGGGACGAGCTCCATGTGGAACGTTCCCGTGCGTCCCGGGAGGACACGCGACGCCGCGAACCCGACGACGAAGAACACGGCGACCAGGAACCCGACGTAGAGCGCCCACAGCGACAGCCCGCGCGAGCCGAGCAGTCCCGTGATCAACCCGAGTTGCGCAGAACACGGGATCGTCAACACGAGCAACAACGTCGCCAGCACGCGGTCGCGTCCGGTCTCCAGCGTGCGCGTCGTCGTCGTCGCCATCGTCGAACAGCCGAGGCCGAGGACCATCGTGACGACGGCGCGACCGTTGAGTCCGACGCGCTTGAAGAACCGATCGCACAGCAGCGCGAGGCGCGGGAAGTACCCCGAGTCCTCGACGAGCGAGAACACGAGGAAGAACGCGCCGACGACCGGCAGCACGAGTGCGAGCGCGTAGGTGATGCCGAGCGTGAACACGCCGTACTCGCCGACGAACAGCGCGAGCAGCGTCTCGTTCGGCAGGATCGCGCGGAACATCGACTCGAGGGTCGGGTTCACGTACTCGCCGAAGAGATTCTCCTCGAGCAGCCCGACGACGGTGCCCGCCGCGAACTGACCGACGAGCAGGTAGAAGCCGACGTACAGCACGACGGCCATCGGCAGCAGGCCGATCACCGGGTGCGCGAGCAGCATGCCGAGACGGTCGCGGAACGTCTCACCGACCGAGCGCGGACGCACGAACGTCGCCGACAGGAACTCCGCCGCGCGACGTCGCACGCCGAGGATCGCCGCGACCGGTGGGAACGTGCCGAGTTCGTGCTGCAGCTCGCGTCGCGCTGCTGCGACGACCTCTGGGTCGAGGCCCGCGCGCTGCGCGTAGTCGGCACTGCCGCGCAGGATCAGCGCGGCGGCGACGCGGGGCGGCAGCGCCGGTGGCAGGTCGTGGGCGACCGGCAGCGCCGCGGCCAGCCGCTCGACGCCGGGACCGAACACGTCGACCCACAGTGCCCCGGCGTCGGACAGCGATCCCGCGCCGGTTCGTTCGCGTGCTTCCGCGACATGGAACGCGTCGAGCGCCTTGCAGATCGCGATGCGCAGCTCGCGGATCCCCCGTCCGCCGACGGCAACGGTCGGAACGACCGGGATGCCGAGCCGGCGCGACAGCTCGTCGGCGTCGATCAGGATCCCGAGCTCGTCGCTCTCGTCGATCATGTTGAGGACGAGGATCACCGGCAGGCCCGCGTCCGACAGTTCGAGGGTCGTCGACAGCGTGCGATCGAGGTTCTTCGCGTCGACGACGTGCAGCACCGCTGCGGGATGCGCCGTGAACAGCGCATCGCGTGCGATCCGTTCCTCGTCGGTCACCGGCATCAGGCTGTACGCGCCTGGCGTGTCGTGCACGACGACTTCGCGTCCGTCGTCGAGGCGGCACTGGCCGCGCATCACGCCGACCGTCGTGCCTGGGTAGTTGCTGACGACGGCGTGCGAGGTCGTCAGCGCGTTGAACAGCGCGCTCTTGCCGACGTTGGGCTGCCCGAACAACAGCACGGTGGAGGTCCGGGCCGCGATTGCGACCGCAGAACTCAAGTGAGATCTCGTCTCATGAGGGGCGGGGATTGTGCAAGCGGGTCGTGCGCGACGCAAGGCACGCGAATCACCGCCGCCACGGCGAACGCGCAACCATCGATGCCGCCGTCTCGACGGCGTGGCGGTGCTCTCTATCCTCCGCGCCCATGAACGACCCCCATGCCGCCGCGAAGCGACTCGCCGCCGTCGCAGCCGCGAACCTCGTCGAGCCCGGCACGACGATCGGACTCGGTACCGGCTCGACGTTCGCGCTGTGTCTCGAACGACTCGGCGAACGGATGCGCGACGAGGGTCTGCAGTTTCGCGGCGTGCCGACGAGCGAGGCGACGGCGCGACGCGCGCGGGAACTGGGGATTCCCCTCGTCGATCTGGCCGAGATCGACTTCCTGCATCTCGCGATCGACGGCGCCGACGAGATCGATCCCGAGAAGAACATGATCAAGGGCGGTGGCGGTGCGCTCGTGCGCGAACGCATCGTCGCCGCGAACGCGCGCGAGATGATCGTGCTGGTCGGGGAGAACAAGCTCGTCGGCAAGCTGGGTTCGACGTTCCGACTGCCGGTCGAGGTGATGCGGTTCGGCCATCGACAGGTGGCGCGCGAACTGGAGCGGCTCGGCGGAAAGCCCGCGTTGCGCGCGCGACCGGACGGGAGTCCGTTCGTCAGCGACAACGAACATCTGATCTACGACTGCGACTTCGGTCCGATCGAGGACCCACGGCGGCTCGCCGTGACGCTGCGGATGCTTCCGGGTGTCGTCGACTCGGGGTTGTTCGTCGGCATGGCCGGCCGCGTGTTCGTGGGAACGGCGGACGGGACCGTGCGCACGCTGCCGTGACCTCGGGCCTTCGATTCGGTCCGAAGAATCCCTGAGGTTCATGAGCCACCCGGAACGACGCCCCCGTAGGGACGCGACGTCGCGGGGGCGCTGACTTCCTCCGATGCCTCGCACCCCTCCCCCACGGGATCGCCCACCGCGACGACTTCTCTCGCTCTGACTCTCGAGGCGCAGACTCTTGCCTCGACGGACGCGGCGCTAACCTGCGCGCTCATGTTGGTCTACCTGCTGCGTCACGGCATCGCCGCGGGCCCCGC
>JAEYTU010000068.1 GCA_023433825.1 Planctomycetota bacterium | reverse complement strand
CGCCGTGAACCCGTCGATCGCATTCGCCGTCTCGCCGGCGCGAAGCGCGCGACGGGCACGCTCGAGCGGAGAGACCTCGTCGGACAGCCCGCGCTTCAGGACGAGTCGTTCCGGCAGCCCCGGGATCGCGAGCGTCAGTTCGTCGCCGACGAACGCGTAGCCGGTGTCGAACTCTTGGTACCCCGGTGCGAGCAACATCAACCGCTCGCCCTTCATGTACCACCACATCGGATGACCGCCGAGCGACAGCGACAGACGGCCATCGGCGGCGAACGTCACCGCAACCGTGCCGACGTGCCAGTCGCCGACGACCGAGGTGACCGCATCACGCTGCGAGTACGCCGGACCGCCGGCGAACCACTCCTTCAGCAGTCGGAAGAAGCGCGGCAGTCGGAAGCGCAACGGGAACGACGCGTCCGCGCCGGCCGCCGCCGCTTCCGCCGCGAGCTCGGCGTCGGTGACGCGCGCCGGTTTCGCGCCGACGTCGTTGACGCCACCGAGCATGTAGACCGCGTACGGCCGGTGATTGCGCAGCTGGTTTTCCAACTTCAGCAGCACGTCACGCGACGTCTGCCCCGGCCACCCGGCATTGACGAAGTGGATCTCGACGCCGGCCGCTGCGGCGAAGCGCTGCGCGCGCGCCGGATACGCCGCATCGGGCTGCGACGCGCCGATCCCATACGTGAACGAGTCGCCGACGCAGAGCACCGTCGCGCCGTCCCCCGACGTTCCCGGCCGCGTCGCGTTGCGCCAGTGCAGATAGCTGAGTCCTTGCAGCAGGAGCTCCAGCCCGATGCACGCGATCGTCAGCCCGAGCAGCGAGAGCAGCAGCTTGCGCTTCACCAGCGATCCGCGCGTGCGAGGTTGCGCGCGGCCTCGGTCTCGTCGGTGCGCGGCCGGCACTCGACGCCGACGAATCCGGAGTAACCGAGCTGCTTCAGCTCGCGCAGCACGCGCGGATAGTGGATCTCACCGGTCCCCGGCTCGGTGCGCCCTGGATGGTCGGCGACCTGCACGTACCCGACCTGGTCGAAGCCGTCGCGCAGGCGGCCGCAGAGATCGCCTTCGCTGATCTGCATGTGATAGAGGTCCCAATTGATCTTGACGTGCGTCGACGCGACGGCGCGGCAGATCCGCACCGCGGCCTCGCTGCCGTACAGGCAATGACCCTTGTGGTCGACGCGAACGTTCATCGGTTCGAGGATCAGCATCACGTCCTCGGCTTCCGCGATCGGCGCCGCGCGCTTCAGTCCCGCGACGACCGCATCGTGCATCTCGGCCTGCGAGACGCCGCGGCGATCGTTGCCGGCGACGACCGTCATCGCCTTGCAGTCGAGCTGCTTCGCGATCGCGCACGACGCACGGATCTCGTCGACGAACCGATCGTGGTTCGCAGGGTCGTTCAGGCCCGGCGAGAAGCCCCACGCCGTGAACTGCGCGACGGCGATCCGATGTCGACGGCAGCGTTCGGCGATGCCGGCGATGTCCTTGCCGCGCCACGGCCAGAACTCGATCGCCGGGAAGCCGAGCGCGTGCGCCGCGTCGATCCGTTCGAGGAACGGCAACTTCGTCCACCACATCTCGACGTTGGCGGCGAAGCGCGTGTTCGGCGTGCGTGCCGGCTGACTCGCTTCGTCGCGCGGCTGCGGATCCTGCTGCGCCAGCAGCGGTGCCGCGGCGAATGGAGCGAATGTCAGCAACGTGCGGCGGGTGAGTTCTTGCATCTCGTTCCGAGTCTGTGCGGCGGGAACGTACTCCCGCCCATCGGGAGCCGCGAGGTCGCCGAGTTCGTGTGTTGCTCGACGCATCGGCGCGCAGCATCATCCCGCGCCGAGGAGACGCCCATGCAACCAGCCGCCAGGATTCCGTTCGTGATCGTCGTCGCCTGTGCCGCGCTCGTCGCAAGCTGCGGCACGACGCGGCGCGCGCAGCTCGAAGCCGTCGCGAAGGACTGGTGCGAGACGATTCGCGCGAGTCAGGTCGTGCCGGTCTATCCGCTGACACAGGATCTGCAGCCCGGCGACGTGTTCCTCGTGCAGGTCCCGATCGACGTCCAGCAGGAGATCTACGACCGAAAGGGCTTCCTCCCGCTGGATCACCACGTCGCGCGCTTCGACCCGACGCGCTACGCGACGTTCTATCGGAGCAGCTTCGTCGACGAGGGCACGCCGCTGACGCTGCCGAAGTCGTGGCTGCGCGCCGCCGAAGGTCGCGCGTCGTGGGAGTCGGCGCCGCGCGCCGCGTTCCCGAGCTACGGCTTCACGGTGCAACGGGGCGCGGGCCTCTCGCTGGCCGTTCCGGTGAAGGGCGTCCCGGTCGGCCTTTCGCTGCTCGGGTCTGACACGGCGACCGGCTCGATCACGATCGCCGACGCACGCACGATCGGCATCGACGTCGAGTCGGCGTGGCGCGATCTGCGGCTCTGGGCGGCGGCGAATGCCGACTTCGTCGCCGGGTTCGCGCCGCGCGACGGTCGCACGAACTACCTGCGCGTCGTCACGCGCGTCTATCTGACCGGGCGGATCGACGTGCAGCTCAGTGCGGCCGAATCGAGCGGTGCCGGTCTCGATGTCGGCGCGCCGAAGCCGATCGAGATGCTGAACGAACCACCGCCGCAGGAGGGCGATCACCAGACCAACGCGCTGGCCCGCTACGAGAAGAACCTCGCCGCATTGAACGCGATGCTGAAGAAGGCCAGCGAGACGACGACCGCTGCGGGTGGCAGCCGGCTGATCCCCGGCGGAAGCCTGCGTGTGACTGCGGCCGCGGGGCGAACGATCTCGCTCGTCGACACGTTCGACCCGCCGCTGGTGCTCGGCTACCTCGGTTTCGACTGCGCGATCCTCGACGACGGCCGCATCGGCGCGCCGGTCGCGACTCATGCCGTCCTCGACGGCCAAGTCGTCGGCGGCGAACTGCTGCGCGAGTCGCCACTCGTACAGACGCAGACGGCGTCGATGGGCCGTGCCGCCTACCGACTGTTGCGCGAAGGGCGCGCCGACCCCGAGCTCGACGCGGCGTCGCGGGCGCGCGCAGCGGAAGCCGTGGCCGCGCTCGATCGACTCGGACGCTTCGTCGACACGACGGCACCGTTCTACGACGAGGTGACGCTGCAGCCACTCGTCGTCGAACGGCAGATCCCCGAGGACGACGAGTTCGGCGCGCCGGGCGAACGCGGCTACTCCGACTTCCTGACCTACCGCGGTCGACTGACGTCGACGGAACGCTCGCTCGCGGCCGCATTGGCGACACCGAGCTTCGTCGTCCGCGACGCGAGTGGAGACGTGACCGTGCGGCCCGGCTCCGCGTCGCACGACGAACTCACGAAGCACTTGGCCGCCGTCCGCGTGCGACTCGCCGATCCGGTGCTGCGCGACGAGGTGTCGACCGCGACGACCGAAGCCGTGCGAGCGGCTGTCGCACTGTTCCATTCCCCCGCAGCCCGCTGACCGGGATTCGACCGATGCCCAATCACAAGCCGACTTCGACGTTCGTCAGCGACCAAGCGTCGCTGAACAAGCCCCGCGCCGAGAACAGGGACGAGCGAAGACAAGCGTTGGAGTTCTGTCTGAACGAGCGCTGGGCGAACGTCGACATCGGCCGCATCGAGCGCGTCGACACCGACGAGCAGAGCGGTTGGATGCTGTGGCGCTGGAAGAGCGACCCGTCCTGACCATGAAGCGACTCGTGATCTGCTCGGACGGCACGTGGAACACTCCGAGCCAGATGGACCGCGGCGACCGGACGCCGAGCAACATCGTCAAGATCGCGCGCACCGTGCTGCCGCAGGACGCGGCGGGCGTGCCGCAGGTCGTCTTCTACGACCCCGGCGTCGGCAACGGGAACTGGCTTGAGCGACTGACCGGTGGCGCGTTCGGCAAGGGCCTCTCGCAGAACGTGCAGGACAACTACCACTTCCTGCTGCACAACTTCGTCCCGGGCGACGAGATCTACTGCTTCGGATTCAGCCGTGGGGCGTACACGGCGCGCAGCACCGCGGGGCTGATCCGCAAGTGCGGGTTGCTGCGCAAGGAGCACGCGTGGCGCGTGCCCGAGGCCTACGACCTGTACCGCAACTCCGCCGAAGGCCCGGACTCCGACGCGTCGATCCGCTTCCGGAAGGAGTTCAGCGTCGAGACGCGAATCTGGTTCATCGGCGTGTTCGACACGGTCGGTGCGCTCGGCATCCCGATCTCGTTCTTGCGGCGGTTCACGAAGCACCGCTACGAGTTCCACGACGTCGAGCTGAGCCGATCGGTGCGCTACGCGTACCACGCGGTCGCCATCGACGAACGACGTTCGCAATTCGCGCCGACCCTCTGGAACACGAAGCCCGAGGAGGGCCAGGTCGTCGAGCAAGTCTGGTTCCCCGGCGTGCACTCGAACATCGGCGGTGGCTATCAGGACTCGGGACTCTCGGACATCGCGCTGCTGTGGATGATCGAGAAGGCGAAGGCCGCGGGGCTCGCGTTCGACGATGCGCACCTCGCACGACTCGCGGTGCCGAATCCGCTCGGCGAACTTCGCGATTCACGCACCGGGTTCTTCAAGTGGCTGCGGCAAGTCTGGCGCCCGATCGGCGAGCAGGAGCGCGGCCAGGAGTCGGTGCACGAGTCGGCATTCGTGCGGCGTGCGGCCGACTTGGAGTACCACCCGCCGAACCTCGAGCAGTTCGCGATGCGGACGAATCCGAACCGGCCGTCGCCGATCGCGACCGAGAACGTGACGGTCGATCCGTGATCGGCGGTGGCGCGAAGGCGCGCGTGGTACGCCCGGAGGGATTCGAACCCCCGACATCCTGCGTGTAAGGCAGGCGCTCTAACCAGCTGAGCTACGGGCGTGCGCGGCGGGAGAGTAGCGGTGGCCGGGCGGCGTTCACTTCCGTTCGGGCTTCTCGGCCGGTCCCGGCCCAACCGGCGGACGCGCCGGCGTGAACTCGTAGTCGGCCGGAACGTCGTCGTCCCGCCACGCGCGACGGAACGTCCAATCGATCGCGTCGGCCGGACCGCCGAACAGGACGTGACCGGTCGACGCGAACGCCGTCACCGGCGCGAAGCGGAACTGCTCGCGCGACACGCCGAGCGGCTCGTCGGCCAGCAGACTCAGCGGATACGTGATCGGTAGGACGACGATCGAGACGAGCCCGCCGAGCAGTCCTCCGGTGACCGCTCCGACACGCGCCGTGTTCCGCACCCACGGCGGACGGCCGAGTTCCAGCGGGGGCGACGAGCGGTCGAGATCGGAGAGCACCTCCGGAATGGTGCACGCGCTGCAGGACAGCACGAGCGGGAGCAGCAGAGCGAGACCGCGCATCGCGGCATCCTAGTCCAGCCGTCGTCACGGACGCATCCGTTGCCCGCGTCCAAGCTCGTCGTTACCGTCCCCGCCCCTTTCGCCCCAACTCCTGCATCGCGAACGACCGATACGGGGCATCCGGAGGACTCATGAGAATTGCTGTCATCGGTACCGGCTACGTCGGCCTCGTCGTCGGAACCTGCTTCGCGGAGACCGGCAATCGTGTGAGCTGCGTCGACGTCGACGAGCGAAAGATCCGGATGCTGAAGGAGGGCAAGGTCCCGATCTACGAACCGGGGCTCGAGGAACTGATCCAGCGGAACGTCGAGGAGGGTCGACTCCACTTCGGGACCGACGTCGTCGAGGCGATCAAGTCTGCGAAGGTCGTCTTCATCGCGGTCGGCACCCCGCAGGGCGAGGACGGCAGCGCCGACCTGAAGCACGTCCTGTCGGTCGCGCGGACGATCGGCCAGTCGATGAACACCTACAAGGTCGTCGTCACGAAGAGCACGGTTCCGGTCGGAACGAACTTCAAGGTCCGTGACGCGATCAAGGAGCAGACGTCGCAGGCGTTCGACGTCGTCAGCAATCCCGAATTCTTGAAGGAAGGCGCCGCGATCGACGACTTCATGAAGCCGGATCGCGTCGTGATCGGATCGAGCAGCGCACAGGCCACCGCGGTCATGCAGGAGCTGTACGCGCCGTTCCTCCGGACCGGCAAGCCCCTGCTCGTCATGGACGTGCTGTCCGCAGAGATGACGAAGTACGCCGCCAACGCGATGCTCGCGACGCGCATCTCGTTCATGAACGAGATGGCGCGGATCTGCGACGCCGTCGGCGCCGACGTCAACGAGGTCCGCAAGGGCATCGGCACCGATTCGCGCATTGGATTCCCGTTCCTGTTCGCCGGCGTCGGCTATGGCGGTTCGTGCTTCCCGAAGGACGTTCGCGCGCTCGTCAAGACCGCGACGTCGCACGGCTACGAGCCGAAGATCATCCACGCCGTCGAAGCGGTCAATCAGGAGCAGAAGGGCCTGCTGTTCGCCAAGATGCACCAGCACTTCGGCGGCGAACTGAAGGGCAAGCGCATCGCGGTCTGGGGACTCGCGTTCAAGCCGAAGACCGACGACATGCGTGAAGCGCCGAGCCTCGTGCTGATCGAGGCGCTGCTCGCCGCCGGCGCGAGCGTCGTCGCGTTCGACCCGGAAGCCGTCCACGAAGCCAAGCGATCGCTCGGCGAACGTGTCCGCTACTCGGAGTCGGCGCTCGACGCACTCGACGGCGCCGATGCTCTGGCACTCGTGACCGAGTGGAACGAGTTCCGGCACGTCGACCTCGAAGAGGTCAAACGACTGATGAAGAACCCGGTGGTGTTCGACGGCCGGAACATCTTCCAGCCGGCCCGCATGCGCGAGCTCGGCTTCACCTATCACGGCATCGGCGTGCGGTAGCAGCCCGTTGAAGAACTCGCGAGGCTCGCAGTCGCGCGAGTCTCGATGCAGCTCCACCCGCGAGAACGCGGGCGAATCGGTGGATTCGGCGAGGCTTTCGGGGGCGGAGATGCGCGAGAGGCGCATGGCTGCGTGGCGCGCCAGTTTTTCAACGGGCGCTCAGGCGACTCACCGCTTCGGCGGTGTCCCCTTCGGATCCGGCGGCGTCTTGACCGGTTCGTCGCCGCCGCCTTCCTCGATCTCCTCGGCATCACGCACCGGGTCGGTCTTGCCGTCGAGAGCACGCTGCAGCGCGCGACGCGCGCTCATCCCTTCGACGGCCTTCGTGATCCGCGCGGTCTCGGGGTCGTCACCGGTCGGGATCTTGCTCTCGGCCCGCTGGATCGCGGCGCGTGCGCCGTCGAGATCGCCCTTCCGGATCAACGCCTTCGCGAGGTAGTCGCACGCCTCGACGACGCGCGTCGGCGTCGTCGCTCCGGTGACCGCAGCCTCGAAGGCCGTGATCGCCGCCGCGAGATCGCCCTTCGTCTGCAGCGTGCGGCCGATCCACAGCCGCGCTTCGTGCGAACGCGCCGACGTCGGCTTCAGCGCCGCGACGGTTCGGTAGTTCGCGATCGCCGCGTCGATCTCCTTCTGCCGGCGCTGCACGTGCCCGAGCTCCAGCAACGCACGCTCGGCGTAACGCGGTGCGTCGAGCTCGTTCGCCTTGCGATAGCCGACGTCGGCCTTCGCGAGACTGTTGTGGCGACGCCACAGCTCGGCCGCCTCGAACCACGCCTCGGCGGCAACGAGGCGATCGCCCGCATGTTCGCTGGCGACCTGCTCGAACCGCTGCGCGAACGTCTCCAGCAACTGCAGACGCTCGGGACCCTTGGTCCCACGCAGCTTCTCGGCCTCGGCGTGCACCTTCTGCAGCGCCGCCTTGCCGCCGACGGCCGCGCGCGCAGCGGGCGCCGGCGCAGGCGTGTTCGCGGGCGGCGTCACCGGCTCCTGTGCCGGAGTCTGAGCCGCGAGTCCCGCCGAGAGCGCGGCCGTCACGGCCAGCGCGAGACCGATCCGTCGGATCGTCATGTGCTTTTCCATCACTCCTCCTCCTTCGATGAAACGGAGACCATCAGGCCTCCACCTTGCGACGCACGATCCGGACGTGCGCCAGGAACAACGCGCGGAGCTTGCGGCGGCTGCGGTACAGCCGCTTCTTGACGCTGCTCGCCGGAATCGAGAAGCGCGCCGAGAGCTCCGCGTGACTTGCCCCGCCGTAGAAGTCGCTCAGCAGCGCACGCGAACTCGGCTCCAACGTCTGCAGCAACGCAGCGAGCCGATCGAGCACCCAGTTGCGATCGAGTGCGATGCCTTCGATGCAGACGACCGCGTCCTGCGGCGTTCGATCGATCGGCTCCTCGCACACCGAGAGGGACTCGTGCAACGGCTTGCGCTGCTTCTGACCGATCGCCTTCGCCCGCCGGCGTCGCGCGACCGTCCGCGCGAACGCCTCCAGACGAAGTGGATCGCGCAACCCGCCGATCCCGCGCATCGACTCGACGACGGTCTCCTGGACCAAGTCGTCGAGGTGTTCGCGCGTGAACCGGTCGGACCAGCGACGCAAGAAGCCGCGCGCCGCGTCGGCGACGCGGCGGCACTGCTCGGTGGAAACTTCCATCGTCCCTCCATCACGGGCCGCGAAGTGCGGCCCACGAATTCAGGGAACGAGCTGGGCGTTTTGGTCAGGAATCCGGTGCGAAACCGAGCACGTCCTCGCGCGCACGCCGGCCGGAAAGTCGCGCGATCTCACGCATCAACCGCACGGTTGCGGTCTGCAGTCGCTGTTTGCGCGAACGTCCGGTGCCGAGATCGGCGGCGGCGATCGGGTCGCCGAACCGAACGACGATCTTGGCTGGCCGCGGGACCGCCGCGCCGAACGGCAGCGCGAAGTCGACGCCTTCGAGACCCACCGGCACGACCGGCACACCTTCCGACAAGACGAGAGACACGGCACCAGGACTGCCGAGCAGCAGGTCGCCGTCGCGACTGATCCCGCCTTCCGGAAAGATCCCGAGCACTTCGCCGCGCCCGAGCGACGAGCGGGCTTCGCGCAGGCTCGTCGTGTTCGCGCCGCGCATCGTGACCGGGATCGTGTGCATCCAGCGGTAGAACCAGCCGAGCTTCGGGCTGCGGTAGACGATCGACGTCATCATGAACGTGATTCGCCGCCGCATCGCCGCGCCGAGCACCAGTGGATCGAGGAACGACGTGTGGTTCCCGGCCAACACGTAGGCGCCGTCGAGCCGCGGATGGTTCTCGATCCGCACGCGGAACGCGACGCGCGTCAGCGTCCCGATCACGGCGTGGAAGACGCGGAACGACGCTTCGTTCCACCGGCTCGGCCCACCTCTGGGGTCGCTCGACGGCGGGGCGTCGGGCGCGGCGACGGGGAGTTCCGCGCGATCTGCGGCAGGACGATCGTCGACCGTCATGCGACCCGGTCGGCGCGCGTCAGCCGCGCTTGCCCCAGGTCGTCTCGGCGAAGTCGCGGCGCAGCACGGCACGCGTGCGACCCTGGATCAGTCGCGCGTCGGCGCCCTTCCACCGTTCTGCCGCCTGCGCCGCGTGATACAGCGCCTCGGCCTTCGTCTCGTCGTCGGCCTCGGGGCACAACACGTAGGCGCGCAGGTAGGCCATCATCGCCGCCCGGTACGCCGCGAGGTTCGTCGCGTCGGCAGCCTTGAAGTGCAGGTGGCCGGTCCCGACCAGCGCCAGCGCATGCGTGTCTTGATCGAGCGCCGCCGGCTTGCGGAGCAGTTCGTCGTAGATGCGTCGCGCGTCGTCGACCTTGCCGGTGTTCTGCGCGATCCGCGCGATCTGCAGACGAACGCGATTCGCGATCATCGGCTGCACGCCCTCGGCCCGACCCATCAGCGCCTGCAGGCGCGTGGCGAAGTCGCCATCCGACATGCCGGCCGCGACGTCTGCCATCAGCTCGTAGTACTCGGCCTCGACGGCGAAGCCCTTCGGCAGCGACTGCGACGTGACTTGCTGCGTGTACTTCTTCGCGACGGTCTGCGCTTCCTTCGCCGCTTCCTTCCCGCGCCCGAGGTAGTAGGCCAGCTTCTGCCGGTACAGCTCCGGCAGCAGCCCGGCGTCCGGGATCGCGGCCACCATCTTCTCCAGCGTCTGGAAGCCCTCGTTCCACTCGGCGTTCTCGAGCAGCCGATTCGCGGCCTCCTGGAATCCGAACTGCGCGAGGAAGTCCTTCGCCTTCGCACGCTTCTCGGCCTCGAGCAGGAACTGGCCGACCTGCTCGCTGAGCGGCGCGCTGAATGCGCGCTTGTAGGCTTCGTTGACCCGCTTGATGTCGACGCGTCGGACCTGGTCGGCGCTCTTGCTCTCGGCGGCGCCGCGGGCCTGCCACTTGATCTCGAAGACCGTGAAGTCGGTCACGCGGACGCCCTCGAGGACGGTGCCGTCGATCCAGTGGATCGTGTCCTCCTGCTGTGCGCGGATCGGGAGGGAGGCGGCGAGGGCGACGGCAAGAGCCAGGAATCTCTTCATGCTCGGTCGGGGAGTGGGGAGCGACTTCGGGGGCGGAGGATCATGCCAGTGGGCGGAAGGTCCGGCAACCGTGGCGCGGTGGCCAACGGGATCGTCGGAGGCTGGGTTCAGGCGAGGCGTTCAGGCGTCGACGGACGCAGGCGCATCGTCGGTGTCGGGTGCGGCTGCGGGCGCTCCGCGCGCACTTCGCTTCCGCGTCCGCCACGCCTCGGCGGCGTCGGCTCCCGTGCGCCGCACCGAGATCAGTTCCCCGACGACCGCGACGGCGATCTCCTCGTGACTCTTCGCGCCGATGCAGAGACCGACCGGCGAACGAATCGAGGTCAGGAACTCGGGATCCACGCCCTCGTCGCGGAGATGGCGGAACAGCACGACACGCTTCGTCTTGCTGCCGATCATCCCGAGGAATCGTGCGCGTTCGCCGCCGGCGGCCCGCTTCGCGAGCGCGCGCAGGACGACGGCGTCGTCCTTGTGACCGCGGGTGACGACGACGACGAACGTGTTCGCGCGGAGCGGCATCCTCTCGACGGTCGCGTCGAACGCGGCCGAAACCGTCGCCGCCGCCTCGGGGAAGCGTTCGCGGCTCGCATAGTTCGCGCGGTCGTCGACCACGGTCACGCGGAATCCGGCGAGCGTTGCGACCTGACACAGCGCGCGGCTGACGTGCCCGCCGCCGAAGATCCACAGCGCTGGCGTCGTCAGCGGCTCGACGAAGACCGTGACCTCGCCGCCGCACAGCAGCCCGGAGTCCGGCGAGTCGTGCTCGGTCAGTCGGAACTGCAGCGTTCGCGGCTGTTCGTCGGCCAGCACCAGCTTCGCGGTCTCGTAGACCTCGGCCTCCAGACATCCCCCGCCGACCGTGCCGAGGAACGTCCCGTCCTCCAGCACGAGCAGTCGCATCGTCTCGCGCCCCGGCGTCGAACCGCGGGTGGCGACGATCGTCGCGAGTGCGGCGGGGATGCCTTCGCGGCGAACGCGAACGATCTGCTCGAAGAGGTCTGGGGCGGCGGACATCGGCCGGCGGATGCTACCAGCGCTCGGAACGGATCTGGTCGAGGGACAACCCGCGCAACCGCGCGAGACCTTGCGACGAACGCGGCGCGCGCAGGACGCGGATCGTGTCGCGGCCGGGGCAGCGGCGGCATTCCATCCGCATGCTGCGGCGTCGAACCGCGCGCCCGCCGCAGTCGACGCAGACGTGCAGGTAGTAGAAGCGCCGTCGTCCGAGGCCGGCGACCGGGTAACGGTGACACGTCTCCGGCGCGTGACCGGCGCGCAGCATCAGCTCCGCCCATTCGGCGCCGTGCGGTTTCGCGGCGTGGCCGTGCAGCGCGTGGACGGCCAGATGGGCGGCCTCGTGCGCGAGGATCTTCTCGATCTCGCCGGGCACCCGCAGCAGCAACCGCGGGTTCAGCAGGATCCGGCGCCGTTCGAGTTCGGCCCGCCCCGCCGACGTCCGGAGCCGCCCGCACCAGACGATCTCGAACTTCCCGATCCGGTCGGCGACGCCGAACGTCGCGAACAGAGCCGACGCGCGCGCCTTCAACTCCGACACGCCCGGCAGCCCGCCGAACGCCAACGCAGCGGCGACGCCGTCCGGTGCCGCGCGGTCGATCATGCCCGCCGCTTCGCCTCGTATTCGCGCAGTGCCATCGGCAGCGTGACAAGACCGAGACCGACACACGAGGCCACGGCTCCGAACGCGAACTCGTCGCGCCCACCACTCGCCATGAAGCCGATCCCGACGAACACCGACAGCCACCCGATCAGGAACAGCGTGCGTCCCTGCATCAGGCTCTCGACGCTGAACACCGAGTCGGGGAACGGACGCAACGTGCGGATCAGGTCGGCGCGCTCCTCCGGGCGCAGGTTCGGGTTGTTCATCGCCTGCTCGAGCAACCGGATCCGCTCCTTCCGCTCTTTGTCGCGTGCCGCCATTCGCGACATGACGAACGCGAACACGAACACGATGACGAGGATCAGGGACGGAGTGGAGTTCATGGCGCTACCTCGGCGACGACGGTCCGGGGCCGCGTGGCTCCCGTGCGGGCGGCGGCACTTCGGAAGCGGGGAAGGATATTCCGCAAGCCGAGATCCCGCGCAGCAGCGATCCGAGCGAGCCGTCCCAACGCCCGTCGGCCGACGGCAGATCGCACGCCGGGTTCGGACGCCACAGGAACGGGATCCCCACCGCCCGCGCGGCCTCCAGGTCCGGTTCGCGATCGCCCACCATCACGGCCGGCACGGATCCCGCCGCGGCCATCGCGAACGCGACCATGTCGGTCTTGCTGCGCACCCCCTCGGAGTCGAGACAGAACTGCCAGTCGGTCAGCGCTGCGAGACCTTGCCCCTCGCAGATGCCGCCGAAGTAGGCACTTCGACAGTTGCTGGCGAGTGCCGTCGCGATGCCGAGTTGGCGGAGTGTCGTCAGGATCTCGCGCACGCCGGGGAACAGGTGATCCTCGCCGCTGCGGAGGACGTCGACCTCCATCGGCAGCACGACCGAACGGAGTTCGGACCAACGGTCCTTGTGACCCTGCGGCAGGAACGGCGCCCAGACGCCGGCGTCGCGCATTCCGACGACGGCGTTCGCGGCCGCGTCGTCGGGGACGTCGAGCGCGAGACCGGTCTGGGCCGTGAAGCGCACGAGACCTGCGCGCAGCACGCTCGGCCACCATCGCGACGTGTCGTGCAGCGTGCCGTCGACGTCGAAGACGACGAGGCCACGGCGTCGGATCGGCGGTCCGTTCATCCGACCGTGATCGATCGCACGCCGGCGATCCCGAGTTCACGCAGGATCCGCTCCAGCACGCGGCCGTCCGTCGGCACGTCGGGGCCGAGCTTCAATCGGACCCACGGCATCGCGTCGGCGTCGCCGTTCGCGGCCCGCGTCCGCTGCCGCATCGCGAGCAGGAAGGCCTCGATCGGGACGCGTTCGCCGTCGAACTCGACATGCGTGCCGTCGACGACGAACACGTCGGTCGGTCGTCCGCGCTGCGCGGGAACCGAGACGGTCTCGCACGCGGCCAACGCGATGCTCGCGACGAGAAGTCCCGCGCGACCGACGAGTGCTCGGGGAGTGCAGCGGTGAACGTTCATCCGGATGCCGCGATTCCTTGGACCTCGATCCGGGCCTGCGGATCGAACAACGAGACGACCATGAACATCGCCATGGCCGGAAAGTGACGCCCGCAGTGCCGCTTCCAGACGACCCCGAACTCGCGGCGCGCGGCCGCGTAGTCGTCGCGATCGGTCACGTAGAAGTTGAGCTGCACGACGTCGGCGAACGTCAACCCGGCGTCGCGCAGGACGAGCCCGATGTTCGCCAGTGCGCGGTCGAGCTGCGCGACGAGATCGCCGGGCGACTCGACACGGCCGGCCTGGTCGTAGCCGCACTGACCGGCGAGGTAGAGCGTGCGCGACGGCCCGTGTTCGACGAGCCATCCGTGCGCGAAGCCGACCGGTGCGGCGAGTTCCTTCGGATTGATCGCGGTCTTCGTCATGCCAACTCCCGCAGGATCGCGCGGACCGGCGACGCATCACCGCCGACGATCCGCAGCGGCAACGCGATCAGCTCGTAGTCACCGGCAGGGACGGCCGAGAGGTCGAGGTTCTCGAGAAGCGCGACGCGTCCGTGCTTCAGGATCTGATGCGTCGGAAGGTCCTTCGACGTCGCGTGGTCCATGCTCGGCGTGTCGATCCCGACCAGCGCGATCCCGGCGTCGACGAGCACTTTCGCCG
>JAEYTU010000555.1 GCA_023433825.1 Planctomycetota bacterium | reverse complement strand
CGTGTCGCCCGCGGTACCGACACCGACCCCGCCGACGCCGATCACGCCGACGCCGACGCCGGCCCCCCCGACGCCGGCCCCCCCGACGCCGACCCGGTCGACGCCGACCACGCCGTCACCGATCCGGTCGAACACGCCGCCACCGACCACGGCACCGAAGCCGCCTCCGTCCGCCGCGGAACCGCGCGGACGCCGTCGCAGCGGACCGGACGGTTTGACCCTTCCAGCGTCGATCCTCGCTGGCGAGCCGGCCGCTGATCTCGTGATCGACCCACGCAGCACCGACTTCGTCGCGACGGCGCAGCAGCTCGGACTGCTGTTCCTGCTGTTCCAGGACCGGCCCGGTGGCGCCTCGTTCTTCCTCGAACTCGGGGGCCCCAGTCTGCGCGACGTCGATCGCCACACGTCGCTCGACCGCACGCGCTTCGCCGAACGCGGTCGCGACCTCGGCGGCGTGCGCGCGTTCGACGTGCTGCGCGACGAAGTCGCGAATCGGTACGGCCTCGACGCGCCGCGGTGCCGGATCGTCGCGGCCGTTCCGCACGAGGTCGAAGCGCGGTTCCGGACCGAGGAACGCCGCGCGCTGGCCGTCCTCGGCAAGACGCCGCGCGACGTGCGCGCGCTGTTCGGGCGGCTGCGCGCCACGGCGGACGCGCCGCTCGCCGTCACGCACGCGCTGTTGGAGAGCGGTCAGCTCGTGTCGGTGGACGGTGAGTGACGTGGAGACGACGCGATGACCGAACTGACGAATCTCGGCTGCCAGGCGGCCAATCTCGGATTGCTGCTGTGCTCGATCGTGCTGTGCGCTGCGCTCGTCGAGCGGGCGTCGTTCGCGTTGCTGCGGCGGTTCGTCAAGACCGCAGCGAATGCGCGCGGGCTCTTCGGCTGCTTCTCGTGGGTCGGCGGCACCGCACCGATGTTCGGCATCCTCGGCACCGTGTTCGGGATCATGCTCGCGTTCCAGGGCGCGACGTCCGGCACCGGGCTCGACCAGGGCAGGCTGCTGCAAGGAATCGCGATCGCGCTGTCGACGACCGGCATCGGTCTCGTCGAGGCGATCGTCGCGATGACCGGCCGCGCGCTGTTCCACCGGACGACCGCGACGGCGCTGCAACGGTGCACGCGGTGACGCCGCCGCCGAATCCGGTCGATCCGAGCGTCGACACCCTCGACCCGCTGCACGACGACGCGGCCGGAGCGGCCGGATTCGTGCCGCTGATCGACGTCCTGTTCTCGGTGCTCGCGGCGGTCATGGCCTGCCTCGCGCTGGCCGAGCCGGCCGCCGGAAGGCTCCCGGTGCGGCTGCCGCAGGTCGCCGCGGCCACGTCGACGAACGGAGCCGATTCCGTGTCGGTGACGTTCGACGGAGACGGGGGCCTGCAGCTCGACGGTCAGGACGTGACTCTGGAAGCCCTCCCGGCGGCCCTCCGCGCGCGGCATGGCGGGCATCGGCAGGTCGTCCTGCGCGGCGACCGCGGTGCCGACTACGCGCGGTTCGCCGTGGTCCTGGCCGCGGTCGGGCAGTCCGCGCCGAGCAGCGTCGTTCTCGCGACCGACCCGACGCGGTGAAACGGAGTGGCCCGTCCGTCGCCGCGATGCGATGGCGTCGATGCGATCGGTTCGGATGATCCGCGCATGAGCGAGACCGACCACGGGAGCGACGTCGTGCGCCGCCGCATCGCGGTGCGAGGCCGCGTGCAGGGCGTCGGCTTCCGCTACTTCACGCAGAGTGTCGCGCGCAATCTCGCGCTGACCGGATTCGTCCGCAACGAGCCGGACGGCGGCGTGGTCGCCGAGGTCCAGGGACCGGTCGCCGCCGTCGACGAGTTCCTTCGCCATGTCGGACTCGGTCCGGCGTTCGCGCGCGTCGACGAGGTCGTCGTCGAGTCGATCAACGTGCGAAACGAGGACGTCGAATTCGCCGTGCAGCGCCGCTAAGAATGCGCCCCCGCATCCACCAGAGGAACTGAATGGCAAGCAAGAAGAAGCCGATGACCGGCACGTCGAAGACGGCCGGCAAGTCGGCGCCGAAGTCGAAACCGCTGTCCAAGCCGCAACCCAAACCGAGCGCCAAGCCCGCTGCGAACCCGCGCAAGCCTGCGGCACCGGCGAAGCAGAAGTCGAAGAGCCAGCCGAGCGCACCGGCGAAGCCCAAGGCGAAGAACGTCGTCCTGCCGCGCACGAAGCCGAGCAGTGGCGCCGTGAAGAGTGGCGCGCAGAAGAAGCGCGCCTCCGCGATCCCCGAGCGCTACCGGACCGTGACCCCGCGCCTGTGCGTGCGCAACGCCGACGCTGCGATCACGTTCTACAAGGCCGCGTTCGGCGCGAAGGAACACGGCCGCGTCACCGCACCGAACGGCGGGATCGTCCACGCGATGCTGACGATCGGCGACTCCGTCGTGCACCTCCAGGAGGAGATGCCCGGCCAGGAGTGCGGGGTCCAGTCGCCGCAGGGGCTCTCCGGCGCAACGGCGTCGATCGACCTCTACGTCAAGGACTGCGACGCCTCGCACGCGCGCGCGATCGAAGCCGGTGCAACGGCGACGATGCCGGTCTCGGACATGTTCTGGGGCGATCGCGGCGGTGCGCTGGTCGATCCGTACGGCCACCACTGGTTCATCATGACGCACAAGCGCGACATGACGGCGCGCCAGATCAACCAGGCCGCGGAGGAGTTCTTCCGCCAGATGCAGGAACTGGCGCAGAGCCAGCCGCAGCCGCAACCCGAAGCCGTCTGACCGCCGTCGCGGTCGGCCGACACTTCACGCGGACGTCGCCGCTTCGTCGGTGACGTCCGTCGTCGCGATCGCGCGCACGCGTGCGATCGCCGTGTCGAGCCGCGCGGCGCGCTCGGCATCCAGAGGTCGCGAACCGAAGCGCACGTCCTGGTAGGCGACGAACGCCGCGACGATCGCGTCGCGGACGTCCGTCGGCAGCGTGCCGAGCCGCGCCGCGAACTGTTCGAGCGTCCAGTGACGCGGTCGCGGCCGTCCGAGTCGCGCCAATTCGCGCAGCAGCCGATCGAGGTCGCGGGCGACCGCGCGATGTTCGGGGGTCTCGGCGCGCTTCGCTGCCGTCGTGTGGCGACGCCATGGCGCGAACGCCAGGAGCCCCAGCCCGGCGAACATCGCGAGTGCGATCCAAGGTGCGAGGTCGAGGACCTTCGGCAGCAGTCCGTGCAAGCGGTCGTCGATCGTCGGCGCTGCCGCGTCGCCGTCGGCGGTTTGCGCGACTGGTTCGGTCCGCGTCGTCGGATCGTTCGCCCACTCGGTCCGCGACGTCGGATCGAACGTCGCCCAACCGAGCCCGGCCACCGGGATCTCGACCCACGCGTGGGCATGGCGGCCGCCGTAGGAGCGCGTTCGGCCGTCGTCGCCCTTCGCGTCGCCGCCGTGCAGCCCGACCGCGATCCGGCATGGGATGCCCTCGAGTCGCAGCATGACGGCCATCGCCGACGCGAAGTGCATGCAGTAGCCGGTCCGGCTCCCGAACAGGAAGTCGACGAGCGCGTGCCCCGACGCCCCGGACGGACCTGCGAGGTCGTAACGGCAACGTTGCGCGAGCCCGCGCATCAGCGCCGGCACGACGTTCGCCGGTCGTCGATCGCGAACGTCGCGCAGCAGCGTGCGCACG
>JAEYTU010000001.1 GCA_023433825.1 Planctomycetota bacterium | reverse complement strand
GGTCGCGGGACAGCGTCGCCTGGTTGACCGCGTGGCCGGCATCCGCGAGCAGCGCCTGCAGCTCCGCCTGCGAGCGGATCCGCTGTGTGCGCACGGCGTCGAGGATCGCCTGGCGGCGTGCGTCGCGGTGCGAGGGTTCGGCGGTCTTGTGCATACTCATGCGCGGAAGGCGCATAAAGATGCGAGCGTGTCCGACGAATGCAAGCGGCGCGTCGAACATTTTTCTGCGAGCGACCGTGCTCGGGCATGCTCGCGCCGATGACGCATGCGCAAGACGACGCTGGACGCCCGCAGCCACCGCCGAGACTTCGAATGTTCGAGACGGCGTGGCTGACCGCGGTGTGGGGTGGAGTCGCACTCGGCATCGTCGCCGTCGGCACGTTCGTCGGCGGTGGTCTCGGCGAGACGCCGTGGATTCTCGGCGTCGTTGCGGCGTCGGTCCTGTTCGGGACGTCGCTCGTGCTGTGGCTCGTCGCGCGGCGCGGGCAGCAACACGTCGACGCGATGTTCGCAGGTGAGTGCCTCGTTCACTGGCGGTTCGCGCCGGACGAGTGGCGCGTGTTCCTCGACGCCGAGCGCGCGCCGTCGGACTCGGCGTTCGCGCGGTGGACCGGTGTCGCCGCGTGGCAGCGCCGCCGCTTCGAACGAATCGCCGCACTGCCGGCCGAGGTGCGGATCGGGAGGGCCGGGATCTATCTCTGCGGGGAGTTCTGGCCGTTCCACGCCGCGAGCGCCGCCGGGAACGCGCTGACGTTCGAGCGCGAGCCATTCGCCCATCTGATCGCGACGTTCGACACCGACGGCGGAACGTCCTCGGTCGTCGTCCCGGTGCCGCGAGGGTGTGAGCGGGAGGCGGAGCGGGTCATGCGGGCCGTGGCGCGGTGGTGAGGTGAATCCTCCGCGCGTCGCCAGCCCCCCGATCGCGATGGCTACCATCCGCCGCGGATGGGTCCCCGCCTCGAAGCCGCACCGCGAACGCAACGAACGCCCGCGCGTCGCCGTCGCCTTCGCGTTGCGGCGCTCGCGCTCGGATCCACGGTCGCGATCCTCGCCGCCGAACTCGCCATTCGGATCGTCGTCGCCGTGCGCCACCCGAGCCTGATGGTCGTCGACGACGAACTCGGCTGGCGGCACGCGGCCGGTGTCGAGCGGACCCTCCAGAACGAGCTCGGCCAGCGCGTCGTCGTCGCCTTCGACGAACGCGGCCTCCGCGCGACGCCACACCCGACGGCCCGCACGCCCGGCGTCGCGCGCGTCCTCGTCGTCGGTGATTCGTTCGTCGAAGGCGCGATGGCCGACGCGCCGGATCTGTGGACGGTGCTGCTCGACGCGCGGCTCGGCGACGAGGTCGAGATCTTCAACGGCGGCCACGGCGGCTATGGCACCGTGCAACAACTGCTGTGGCTGCAGCGCGACGGCCTCGCCTTCGCCCCCGACGTCGTCGTCCACGTGGTGTTCGCGAACGACCTGTTCGACAACACGACGCCGTTCCTCGAAGGCGTCGGTGCGCGGCCGTTCGCGACGCTCGACGGCGGCGAGCTTCGCCTGCATCCGGTCGACGCGGCCGCATTCGAACCGTTCTTGATGCCGTTCCCGTTCCGCACGTGGTTCCACCGGCACAGCGCGCTCTATCGCTCGCTGCACAAGAACGTGTTCCTCCCGGCCGCCGGCGCGCGCCTCCGGGACGACGCCAATCGCCGCCGCGACGCGACGCCGGTCGCCGTGCAGCGCGAGGTGCTGCTGGCGTTGCTCGAACGCATGCAACAGACCGTGTCGCGCGCCGGCGCGAGCTGGGTGCTGGTGCTGGCGCCGAGCGTCGTCGAAGCGGCCGCGCGACGATCTGAAACGCACGCCGTCGTGGCCGAATGGGCAGCGGCGCGCGGGATCCCGTGCCTGTCGCTGCTCGACGCCGTGCAGCCCGCGTCGCCCGACGACGCGCCGAGCTACCTGCCGCTCGACACGCACTGGACCCGGGAAGGTCACGCCCGCGTCGCCGCCGCCGTCGAGCCGTTCGTCCGGGCCGCGGTCGACCCCGGAGCGCCGAGGCCGCGCTAGGATCCGCGCCTTCGCGAACGTCACGTCGTCTGGAGGTCACGATGAGATCGTCGATGGGGTTGGTTTGTCCGTTCACTCTCGCGCTGGCATTGGCGCTCCCTGTCGCCGCGCAACGCATTTGGATCGTCGACGCAAACGGTGGTGGCGATCACCGCGAGATCTCGTTCGCCGTCAACTCGGCTGCCAACGGTGACACGGTCGTCGTCCGTGCCGGCAACTACGTCATGGACTCGGCGATCGTCGGCAAGGATCTGCGGCTCCTCGCGGAGGCCAACGTCCGCACCTACGGGGTGCTGACGATCGCGAACGTCCCGGCCGGACGAACGGTGGCGGTCGAGGGTTTCGCGACCGGGAGCTCATTGCCGTGGAACGATCCACGTCCGTTCCAAGTCGTCGTCTCGAACTGCGCCGCGACCGTCGTGCTCGAGCGGCTCGAGCTGACGCGACCGGCCGCATTCCCGAGCACCTGGAGACCGGCGCCGCCACCCGGATTGACGATCAGCGGATCGGCGAACGTCGTCGTCTCCGCCTCGACTGTCATCGGCGGCCCGGCCGTCTCGATGACGTCGAGCACGGTCACGTTCCTCGATGCGCGGATCTACGGCGCCTCCGCGAGCGTGCCCGACGGCTTCTACACACTGCCCGCCGTCGTCGCGTCGGCGTCGACGATCACGGTCAGCGGCGGCGTCGTCGGCGGTGGTTCGGCCGTCATCGACGGCCAGTGGATCCCGACGTCGCCGCGCGTCGCGATGGAGCTCACCGGGTGCGACGTCGTCGCGACCGGCGACGCGCAGACACGGATTCTCGGCGGCGCGCAGTGGGGCGGCGGCGGGCTGCGGACGAACTCGATCGACGCGAGCGGTGGCACGATCGTGGCCGACCCGCGCGTGACGCTGACGACGTTCCCGCGACTGCGCAACGGCGCGACGTTCGTCGCCGAGTCGATCCCGGGCCTGCTCGCGACGGCCGGGACACCCGGCACCAACGTCGTGCTGCGCCACGTCGACACGCCGGGCGCGACGGCGCCGATCTTCGTCAGCCTGCCAGCGGCGGCGACGGCGACGCCGTTCGGCGATCTGTGGCTCGACCTGCCGACGGCGATCCTGCTGCACGCCGGGACCGTGCCGCCGGACGGCGCGATCGACCTGACGCTGCCGCTGACGCCGGCATTCCCGCGCGGGCTCGCGCTGACGTTCCAATCGGCGTCGACGGCGGGGGGCGGGCTGCGTCTGTCCAACGCCGCGACGACGATCCTGCACTGACCCGCGCCCACCGACATTTCCCGCAAGTCGCCGCCGTCCGCGGCGTTCGCCGCCGATGACGATCCTGCTGACCGGGGCGACCGGATATGTCGGCGGACGGCTGCTGCGGCGGTTCGAGGCGAAGCAACTCGCCGTTCGCTGCCTCGTGCGCGACGCCGATCGAATGCGCACGCGCGTCGCGACGACGACCGAGGTCGTCGAAGGCGACGTCCTCGACGCGGCGTCGCTCGAAGCGCCACTGCGCGGCGTCGACGTCGCCTACTACCTCGTGCACGCGATGGACGCCGGCGCGGCGTTCGCCGAACGCGACCGAACGGCCGCGCAGAACTTCGCCGCCGCCGCGGCCGCCGCCGGAGTGCGCCGCATCGTCTACCTCGGCGGGCTCGGCGACACGGCGGACGGCGCGCTGTCGCCACACCTCGCGAGTCGGCACGAGGTCGGTG
>JAEYTU010000666.1 GCA_023433825.1 Planctomycetota bacterium | reverse complement strand
GGGTGTGGCGCGGACGCTGATCGCGCCGACCACCCCAGCGGCCGGCCTCGTCGGCATCACGGGCTACAACGCCGCCGAGATGGACAACTACAAGTTCTACGACGGCGTGCTGATGCAGAACCCCGCGGGTGGTCCGCCGACGATCGGCACGAGCTACTCGATGACGTTCAGCGCGCCGCTCGTGAACGCGAGCCCGACGCCGTGGCGCTGGGCGCTGTCGTTCGGCAAGGCAGGGGTCCCGCTCGGTGACGGCCGCGCGCTGCCGCTGTCGCTCGATCCGCTGTTCAACGTCACGCTCGGCATCGGCGTCGGCGGTGTCCTGCAGTCGGGGAGCCCGGAGGGAACGTTCGCGATTCCGCTGCCGAACGACCCGTCGTTGATCGGCGTGACCGTGTTCGCGGGCGCGTTCACTCTCGACGCGAGCCGCTGGTTGTCGGTCGGCGCGATCTCGAACGACCACGCCTTCACGATTCAGTGAGTCGCGTCCGGTGAGTCGCTGCGCGGCCTTGGCGCGCCGTGGGGAGACGTCTATACCAGCGCGCTTTTCGCACCCGCTACACGCCCCACGGAAAGAGTGATCCCATGGCAGTTCTCGTCGGCCGCGAGGCCCCGCAGTTCACCGCACAAGCCGTCCTCCAGGACGGCAGCTTCAAGCAGGTCAGCCTCAAGGACTTCCGAGGCAAGTACGTCGTCCTCTACTTCTACCCCCTCGATTTCACGTTCGTCTGTCCGTCCGAGATCATCGCGTTCGACAACCATCTCGCGAAGTTCAAGGAGCGCAGCGTCGAGATCCTCGGGGTGTCGGTCGACTCGCACTTCACGCACCACGCGTGGCGCAACACGCCGGTCGACAAGGGCGGCATCGGCCCGATCCAGCACACGTTGATCGCCGATCTGACGAAGTCGATCGCGCGCGACTACGACGTGCTGACCCCGGACGGCGCGGTCGCGTACCGCGGCCTGTTCTTGATCGACAAGGAAGGCAAGGTCCGCCATCAGGTCGTCAACGACCTGCCGCTCGGTCGCAACGTCGACGAGGCGCTGCGGATGGTCGATGCGCTGCAGTTCCACGAGAAGAACGGTGAGGTCTGCCCGGCCGGTTGGAACAAGGGCAAAGCTGGCATGAAGGCGGACGCCGCCGGCGTCGCCGCCTACCTGAAAGAGCACGCCAAGACGCTCTGAAATCGGCTGCCCTTCGGGCGGCCGATTTCAGATCGATCTGGGCGAAGCCGCAACGCGGGACGACCAGATGGACCAGGAACGCCGAAGGCCCCGCTGCGGCTTCGCGGCGGGGTTTCCGCGTTGCCGCGGTGGAGTGTGACGCGCGGCGTGCGACGCGTGTCCGCACGGTGCCGTCCCGCTCGGCGGCCCGCCGGGCCGTCGATTTCAGATCGTTCTGGGTTCGCCGCAACGCGGGATCACCGGATCGACCAAGCACACTGACGGCCCGCTGCGGCTTCGCGGTCGGTCACTCGCTGACGTCGTGCATGTCGCGGCTGGCCGCAGGTGGATGCGATCGTGCGTTCGCGCGCGACGCGTCGGAGATGGTCGCCCCGCGGCCCGGTGGTCCGTCGGTTCGGATGAACGCCGGCTCCGGTCTACGGCGGTTCGGTGGTCGGCCGGTCGATCCCAGGCCCGACCGTCGCGACGGTGTGATGGAGAGCTTGGGCTCGCGACCGCTCGGGTCCGATTCGCAGCCGCGGCGCACCACCCTTGTCACTTCGCACTGTCCCGGCGGGGCGATTGCGGCGAAAGGGTAGCCTTCCGCGCCGCCCTGCCCCTTCCGTCCCGTCCGTCCCTCCTCGAGGAGTCCGCTCCGTGATCCAGCATGTCTCCGTCGCCCTGACGGCGACCCTGCTGTCGATCGGTCTCGCCGCCCAACAGCCGGCCACCGTCGACACCGCCGCAGGTCTCGCCCGCTTCGAACAAGATTTTGGCTCCGACTGGACCGTGTGGCGTGGGCCGCGCGGCGTTCCCTACCGCGTCTTCGGTCCCGGCGCGCAAGTGCTGCCGGAGCCCGGCGTGCAGAGCCTCGCGGATGCACGCGAAGCCGTCGAACGCTTGATCGCTCGCCACGGCACGTGGCTCGGCGTCGGCCCCGGTGAGCTCGTCGAGACGCACGCCGGCGAAGGTCGGTTGGTTCTGTCGCTCGCCTACCAGCAGACCCATCGCGGTGTGCCGGTCTGGAATGCCTACCTGAAGTTCACGTTCAACCGCGGCGACGGCGGGCTCGCGATCTTCGGATCCGAAGCGGTCGTCGGTCTCGACGTCGACGTCACGCCGACGCTGGCCGCGAACCAAGCCGTCGGTCGCTTCATGGCGATCACCGGCTGGCGTCCGCAGCTCGGCCACATGCACCACGATCCGATCCTGGAGATCGCGTCGGTCGAAGACACCGACGACTACCGGCTCGCCTGGAAGGTCACCGGCGAGTTCCGCGACAAGCCCGAGGCGTGGAGCCTCTGGATCGACGCCAAGAGTGGTGTCGAACTGCGTCGCGAGTCGCAGATCCACTTCTGCGGCCTCTCGAACGGACCCGACGAAGCTCCGCAGCCGCCGGCTCCGGCGATGGCGCCGCTGATCGGCAACGTGCGCGGGATGATCAGCCCGATCCCGGGCGGTCTGACCGCCATCAACCCGGAAGTCCCGCTGCCGATGGCCGGGATTCAGGTGACGGTCGCCGGCGTCGGCTCCGCGTTCACCGACGCGAACGGCGACTTCTCGATCCCGTTCGCCGGGACGGCACCGCAGTCGGCGACGGTCTCGCTGGCGAACGGTCGCTGGTGGAGCACGATCACCGACGACTCTGCGACGCCCGTCCAGAGCTTGGCCGTCACGCTGACGCCCGGTGTCGCGAGCAACATCCTGTTCAACGTCACGCCGTCGCAGTTCACGACCTCGCAGGTCAACGCCGTCCACTACACGGCGCAGATTCACGACTACGTGAAGCGCGTCGTGCCGACGATGACGGCGATCGATCCGGCAGTGACGATCCGCGTCAACATCAACCAGAGCTGCAACGCGTACTTCAGCGGCAGCAGCATCAACTTCTACCGACTCGCCGGAAGCTGCAACAACACGTCGACGGGCTCGGTCGTCGCGCACGAGTACGGACACGCCGTCGACGCGCGCAATGGCGGCATCGGCAGCACGCCGCGCACGCCGTCGGAGGGCGTCGCCGACGTTCAGTCGATCTATCTGCTGAACGATCCGGTCATCGGCATGGACTTCTATCAGTCCAACCGGAACGGCATCCGTGACGCGCGCAACTCGCTGACGCACCCGCTGACGGGCTCGCAGGCGGTGCACACGTTCGGCCAGCCCTACATGGGCTTCTCGTGGGACTTCCTGAACGAGGCGCGCACGACGTACGGCAGCTCGCTCGGCTATCAGATCGCGGAGACCGCGATGCTGGAGTCGATCGCGCTGAATCCGCGCGACATGCTCGACTACATCCTCGACGCCTACGCGTCCGACGACGACGACAGCAACCTGAACAATGGGACGCCGCACATCGACGTCCTCGCGAAGGCGGCGTTGCGGCGTCACTTCATCCGCCCGGTCTTCCACCCGGTGAAGATCACGCACACGCCGATCGCCGATCAGGTCGAGGGCGCGTCCGGCTTCACGATCGAGGCGAACGTCTCGACGACGATCGGCGCGCTGACGACGGTCACGCTGTTCGTCGACCCGGGCACCGGGAGCTTCGCGTCGGTGCCGATGACGAACGTCAGCGGCTCGTTGTGGCGCGGCGCGATGCCGTCGGTCCTGCCGCGGCGCATCGCGCGGTACTACTTCGACGCACGCAACGATCGCGGCAACATGACGCGACTGCCGGCCGAGAACGGTGACTCGTTCATCTTCGCCGTCGGCGGCAAGACGTCGCTCTTCGCCGAGGGCTTCGAAGTCGCGAACGCGAACTTCACGGCGGGCACGACCTGGGTTCGCCACACGCCGATCGGGCGCAACTACGACCCGAACGTCGCGGCCAGCGGCAGCTTCGTGATGGGCACGAACCGCAGTTCGACCGAGGAGCGGATGTCGTCGACGAACGGCACGCAGAGCCTGACCAGTCGCGTCATCGACACGACCGGACGGTTCGGCACGCGGCTTCGCTTCAAGCGGTGGTCGACCGGCAGCAACAACAGCGCGAGCAACGTGCTGATCAACGGCGTGTCGGTGCAGACCGCCACCAACCCGACCGACCAGGCGTGGCGGACGTTCGACCTCGACGTCTCGACGCACGCCGACAACCGGGCATCGGTCGTCGTTCGCTTCGACAACGTGTCGGCGGCGGGCAGCGACGGAACCGGTGGGTTCACGATCGACGACGTCGAGCTCTACGCGCTGAACACGCCGTGCCCGACGGTCTTCGCCTACGCCGCCGGTCTCGCCGGCACGAATGGCGTCCCCGCGCTGTCCGGAACCGGTGGCGAGCCGCGACTCGGCAACGCAGCGTTCGGCCTCGGCCTGAGCGCGGCGCGCGTCAGCTCGCCGATCGCGTGGGTCGTCGGTGGTGCGCAGGCGAACCTGCCGCTGCTCGGCGGTGTGATCGCCGTTCGTCCGGACGTCATCGTCTCGGCGACGTCGAGCGCCGGTGGAACGGCGACGCTGCCGCTCGCGGTGCCGAACAACGTGTCGCTCGTCGGCGCGCTGCTCTACACGCAGGTCGGTGTCGCCGACCCGGCCGCGGTCCAAGGCCTCGCGCTGTCGCAGGCGGTCCGCACGACGTTCTGCAGCCAGCTCTGATCGCCGGAGCTGGAAGCTGGAAGGCTGCGCTCCGTTCGGTGCGCAGCCGCCGGCTCAGTGCACTTGCTGCTTGATCGCTTCGATCAGCGGCGGCAACACGTCGAACACGTCGCCGACGATGCCGAAGTCGGCGACCTTGAAGATCGGCGCTTCGGGATCCTTGTTGATCGCGACGATCGTCCGCGACGTGCGCATGCCGGCGAGGTGCTGAATGGCACCGCTGATGCCGACGGCGATGTACAGCGTCGGCGCGACGACCTTGCCGGTTTGACCGACCTGCTCGTGATGCGGACGCCAACCGGCGTCGACGACGGCGCGCGACGCACCGACCGCGGCAGCACCCGGGCCGAACGCGGCGGCGAGATCCTCGACGAGCTTGAAGTGCTCGGGCGCCTTCAATCCGCGACCGCCGGCGACGATGACCTTCGCCTCCTGCAGCGGAACGCGGTCCGTCGCCGCGGCGACGATCTCGGACACGACCGACTTCCAGTCGCTCGGCGAGACGTTCGGCGTCGTCGTCTCGACCGGGGCACCGCCACCGGAGCCGGCCTTCGCCTCGAAGTTGTTCGGACGCAGCGG
>JAEYTU010000528.1 GCA_023433825.1 Planctomycetota bacterium | reverse complement strand
CCGCTGCCGTTCGCGATCGCACCGAACGACAGCGCGACGTGCATCCAGAGCACACAGCCGCCGCCGATCGGATCGACCGCTGGCACCGTGCCGACGATCAACGCGCTCGGTGCGCCGCCGAGACCGTTGCTGAGTCGCAGCACGTAGTTCCCGCTGCCGACGCTGCACTGCCCGCTCGCTTCGATCCGCGGAACGGCGCCGCCCGTTCCGGCGCAGCCGACGCCGAACGGCACCGGAACGTCCAGCGGGTGGAACGTCAGTCCGAACTTCAACCCACCGTTGCTCGGCAACTGCGTCGTCGTCGGCGAACCCGTGTGGTTCGACTCGATCAACCGCGACACCGACCCGAACGCCGTCCGACTGTTGACCCCGTCGACCGCGCTGCGCGCGACGATGTCGAGCACGATCGCGTCACCGGGTGTGAACACGAACGGGTACCGAAGATCGAACTCGACCCAGTGATTGACCTGCGTCGTCCCGTTCATCCCGCCGGGCAGCAGTTGCCCCGACAGATCGACCTGCACGCGCTGGTCCGGCAGGTTCGTCGCCCACGTCTGCGTCAGCGTCGTGATCCGCGTCGTGCCGACCCGCACGAGGAACGTCGAGTAACGGACCTCGCCGGCCAATTGCAGCGCGACCTTCGACACGATCATCCGCTGGCTCGGCAACCCGGCGAAGTTCGCCGGACACAGCGACTGGCCGCGCACCGGGATCGAGAACGAGCCGGTCGAGATCGGCAGCTGGCCCTGCGGCGGCATGATCACGGCGTCGGGGAAGTGCACCGTGGTCTGAGCGCGCAGAGCGGGAGCCGCGACGGCGGCGGCGAGGAGGCAGGCGACGATGGGTTTCATGGCCGACCGAGCGGGGGATCCCGGCCGACGACACTCGCACCGTCGCGAAATCCTGCCGATCAGTGCACGACGACCATTCCCGCGGCAGACGTCGTCAACGGCATGACCGCGCCCGACGCGGGGTCGAACTGCAGCCACTGCGTCGGCAACGAGTAGCCGACGAGGAACGGGTTGTTCGGGATCACGATCGGGAACACCGCAGCGCCCTGTCCGGCGCCGACACCCGATGCGCTGAGGCCGATCGTGACGACCGGGTTCACGTACAGCGTGCACCCGCCACCGATCGGGAGGTGCGTCGGTTGCGCGCCGATGACGAGCGCGGTCGGCGCGCCGCCGAGAGCGCCGTTCAGATGCAACATGAACGGGCTGCCGCCGATGTTCGACGACCCCATTGACGACATCTGCGGCGTGAAGTTGCCGGTACCGGGGCAGCCGGTGCCGTGGATGACGACCGGGCCGAGCGGCTCGAACACCATCCGGAACTTGATCCCACCCGACGTCGACGGCGTCGCCGTCGGCGTTCCGGTGTAGTTCGTCGAGATCATCCGCGCGACGCCCGTCCCGATCGCGGTGCTGCAGTACACGCCGGCCGCCGCGGCCTGACTCGTGATGTCCAGCACGAACGCGTCGCCGGGGGTGTAGAGGACCGGATACGCGAGGTCGAACTCGACCCAGACGTTCGCACCCGTGCCGCCGGACAACGTCTGGCCGGAAAGGTCGACCTGCACGCGCTGGTCGGGGAGGTTCGTGTTCCAGGTGTTGCTGAGCGCCGTCAGCTGCGTCGTGCCGAAGCGAACGACGAACTGCGCGTAGGCCGCGGTGTTCGACAGCTGGACGCCGACCTTCGTACAGACCATTCGCGTCGTCGGCAGTCCGGCGAACGTCGGCGGGCAGAACAACTGTCCGCGGATCACGTTGGTCATCGTTCCGGTGTAGATCGGGTACTGACCTTGCTGCGCGTTGAGCGTGCTGTCCGGGTAGTCGACGGTGACGGCTTGTGCCTGGACGACGCCGATCAGGGCCAGCAACGAGAGGGGGATCGCAGTTCGCATCGGGATTCGCATTCCGTGGGTGAAATGGGTCGCGGATTGGAGCCGATCCCGGGCGAACGGCAACGCACCCGGGCCCCCTCGCCGCACGGCGTCGCTTCGCGACTTCGTGGACACCCCGTCGCCACCGGGCCATCGTTGCCCGCCGCATGGGTTACCTCCCGCAGAGCCGACCGGAGTTCGGCGGACTTCGTCACCTGGTGTTGATGCACGGCGACCCCCGCGCGCCGTGGACGGTCGACGACCTGCGGTACTACGTCGCGCACCTCGACCGCAACGACACGCCGGACGACTGGCTCTACGACTCGCTGCTGTTCCTCGACGTCGCGGCGGCGTCCGGGCGCGACTTCGCGGCCGACGTCAATCTCGGCACGACGTTGACCGGGGAAGGCGATTACTTCGCGAAGTGCTCGCCGAACCCGGCGAACGCCGACGACTGGCGCGCGCTGCTCGACCGCCATCTCGGCCCCGACGGCACGCTCGCCCGCTTGGATCGCGCGATCGCCGACGTCGCGCGCCACCTCGGCGCGCCGCGGACGAAGCGCAACGTCGTCCTGATGGTGCCGTACCCGCACGTCACGCAGCGTGCGTTCGGGTCACTGACGAACGGCCCGTCGCTCGACTTCACGACCGACGCGCAGAACCTCGACCGCGCGACCCGTGCGCGCCTCGCCGCCTGCGAGAGCTTCGCCGCCGCCGTTCGCACGCGCTTCGCCGACGGCTGCTACGCGCACCTGCAACTGCTCGGCTTCTACTGGATGTTCGAGTCGGTCCACCGCGGCTGGAACGTCGACGACCACTGGCTGTTGAAGGAGTTCCGGCGCGCGTTGCACCAGCACGGCGAGAAGCTCGTCTGGATGCCGTTCTGGAGCAGCTACAACGTCCACCTGCTCGACCGGTATCGCGACGCGTACTTCGACCTCGCGTTCCTGCAGCCGAACTACATGTTCTTCCAGCACGGGAAGACGCTGACGCAGGCCGCACGCGCGGCGCGACAGCGCGAGGCGGGACTCGTGCTCGAGTACTTCCTGAGTCCCGATCAGCCGGTCGCCGTCGCCGGCGATCGCCACCGGCGCTTCCGCGAGTACCTCGACGCCGGCGTCCACCACGGCTTCGTGCACGCCGCGTGCGCGCACTTCCTCGGGCGCAACGCGTTGCCGCAGATGCACGGCCACGTCGACGCGGTCGAACGCGGGCTCTACGAGGACATCCATCGCTTCGTGAAAGGCGACTACGTGCCGCGTGCCGCCGACGCCGCGGGACCGTTGTCGGGCGACGTCGCGCTCGCCGTCGAGTTGCACGGGCAGCGGATCACGGCCGCGATCGTCGATCGCCGCGGCCGCTTGCACGCCCGCACGAGCGTCAACGTGACCGGCGGCCAGGACGCGGTCGTCGGTGAGCTGCAGGTCCTCGTCGACGACCTTCACGTGCAGGCACGTCGCACCGACAGCGTCGTGACCGGGATCGGCATCGCGAGCGCCGACCGCGACGCGTCGCTCGCCGACGTCCTTCGCGCCGCGACCGGCCTGCCGGTGCGCGTCGACGACGCCGGCAACTGCGCAGCGCTCGCCGAGCGAACGTTCGGACTCGGCCGCGACCGCGCGAACTTCCTGACGCTCGTCGTCGGCGACGCGATCCACGGCGGCATCGTCGTCGACGATCGACTGCTGCGCGGCGCCGGTCATCTCGCCGGTGCGTTCGGTCACGTCACGGTCGCGCACGATGGACCGATCTGCGAATGCGGCAATCGTGGCTGCGTCCAGCTCTACGCGTCGGGCGCCGGGCTCGCCCGTCTCGCGCGCGATGCGCAGGCCGCGGGGTTCCTGCACCGACGCGGCGGCGAGCCGAAGGATTGGACCGCCGAGACGCTCGGTGCCGCAGCGCTGGCCGGCAACACGTCGGCGCAGTCGTTGATCGAGCACGCCGGCGCGATGCTCGGTGTCGCCGTCGTCAGCCTGATCCACACGCTGAATCCCGAACGGATCGTCGTCGCCGGCTCGGCACTCGGACTCGGCGAGTCGTTCCGCCGCGCGATGCGGCAAGAGGTCCAACGCCGCGCGATCCCGGCCGCCGTTCGCAGCATGGACATCGTCCCGTCGCGCCTGAAGGACCACCTGCTGCTCGGCGCCGCCTGCCTCGTCCTCGAACTCGACTGAGCCGCGACGGATCGGCGACGGATCGGCGTTCAGCGCCGCGGCGCCAGCGCCGCCCTCAGCTTCGGTCGGTAGAACGTCGCGCGACAGTGATCGAGCGGCACGAATTGCGGACCGAGGTCCGACAGGATCTCCGACGCGCCGACGAACAGGTACCCAGTCTCGGTCATGACCGACAGCAACCGCTGGAACAGGTCGGCACGCGTCGGTCGGTCGAAGTAGATCGAGACGTTGCGGCAGAACACGACGTCGTACGGCCCGATCCCGCCGAACGGCTGCAGCAGGTTGCGCCGCTGGAAGCTGATCAGTCCGCGCAGGCGGTCCTGCACACGCCAGCCGTCGCGCGCACGCGTGAAGTACTTGTCGACCAGCTCCGGCCGCGCGCACCGCGTGATCTCGATCTCGCTGTAGACGCCGAGCGACGCCTGCGCGATCGACATTCCCGAGATGTCCGACGCGTCGATCCGGACGTCGAGCTTGTCGATGTCCTTCCCGAGCAGTTCGCTGAGCACGATCGCGATGCTGTACGGCTCCTGCCCGGTGCTGCACGCCGCCGACCAGATCCGCAGGCGCGGCTTGCCGCCGAGGCGGAACTTCTCGTCGATCAGCTCCGGCAACGCCTTGTGCTGCAGCGCGTCGAACGGACTCCGGTCGCGAAAGAACAACGTCTCGTGCGTCGTGATCGCGTCGACGACGTCTTGGACGAGCTTCTGGTCGTTGCCGTGCTTCAAGCGAAAGTGCAGATCGGCGAACGAACTGCATCCCGCGCGCTCGGCGATCGCCCCGAGTCGGCTCTCGACGAGGTATGCCTTGCCCGACTCGATCACGACGCCGGTGGCCTCCTGGATCCAACGCGCCAGGATCGGCAGCTCCCCGTCGGCGACCTTCATGCGGCGGTGCTGCCGGCGCGTGATGGGGTCATCTCGACTCCGTGCCGGCGAGCGCCGGCACCGAGCCGCGAACCGAGGCGTCCGCGCGAGCGACGGCGTCGATGTCGAGCAGGACGACGAGCGCGTCGGGCTGCTGGACGACGCCGAGGAAGTACTGCCCGAGCGAGCGGTCGACGTGCGATGGCAGCGGTTCGATGCGGTCCTCGGTCGTCGTCAGGACGTCGCGCACGCCGTCGACGAGCAGTCCGATCGTCTCCTCCGGTTGGCTGACGACGATCGTTCGCGTCGTTCGTGAGACGTCGGTCCGTCGCCGTTTCAGCGTCAGCTTCAAGTCCATGACGGTGACGAGCTCGCCGCGCAGGTTGACGATCCCGCGCACGCGCGGCGCGACCTTCGGCACGACCGTCAAGTCTCCGCAGCGATTGATCTCCTGCACGCGCGCGATGTCGACGCCGAGCAGCAGGTCGTCGACCCAGAACGTGATCAACGTCAGCGTGTTCGCCCGTTCGCCGGTCATGCGATCGCTCCCGCCGTCGCGAATCGACGCACTGCCTGCAGCAGGCTGTCCTTGTCGAGTTTGACGTGATAGTCGTCGACACCCGCCTCGCGACCGCGCTCGACGTCGTCGGGCGACGCCAGCGACGTGACGGCGATGACCGGGATCGACCGCAGCCGCGCATCGGCCTTGACGCGCCGCGTCAGTCCGAGTCCGTCCAAGTTCGGCATCTCGATGTCGGTGACGATGACGTCGAACTCGGCGCCGCCGCGGTCGAGCCGCTCCCAGGCGACCTGTCCGTCCTCTGCCGTCGCGACGAGGAAGCCTTCTTCCTCCAAGAACCGCTGCAGCTGATTGCGGAAGAACGCGGAATCCTCGACGAGCAGCAGCCGGCCTCCGCGCGCCGGATGCGCACGGGTCGACGACGGCGATGCAGAGACCGGGCTCGCTTGCTCGGTGCGCGCGTGTCCGGCGGCGGCCGTCGACGGCGCGAGCGCACCGGTCAACACCGGCACGTCGAGGAGCCGCGTGACTTCGCCGTCGAGTTGGAACGAACCGAGGACGCCGCGTTCGGCAACGGTCTCGGCGTCGATGACGACGTCGAAGTCGCGGATGTCGAGGATCTGCGCGACGAGCATCCCGACCTCACGGTCGCGGACCTTGAACACCATCACGTACCAGCGCGACTGCTCGGGCGGTGACTTGGCGCGGACGCAGCCTTCGAGGCGGACGACCGGCAGCGCCTTGCCGCGGCAGTCGTAGACGATCCGCTCGCCGACCGTGCGGAGGTCCGTCGCCTTCACGCGCTCGATCCGGCGCACGAGGCTCATCGGCAGCGCGAACGTCTCCGACGGATCGTTGCGGAACAGCACGAGCGTCATCCGCTCCGCGCCGTCGGCACGTCGGTCGGCCGCGACACCGGTGCCGGCTGCGCGATCGATCTCCTCGTCGTCACGCGCGCGCAGTTGGATCGTCGATGCGATCCCGGCGATGTCGAGGATCAGGGCAACCGTGCCGTCGCCGAGGATCGTCGCACCGGCGAACTCGGGCCGATCGTCGAAGTGACGGCCGAGTGGCTTGACGACGATCTCTTCGGCGTCGAGTTCCGACTCGACGACGATCCCGTAGTAGAAGGCGCCGGAGTCGACGACGAGGATCGTCTGCGTCGGCGACGTCGGCTGCAGGACGGCACCGCTCTCGGCGCGGGGTTCGAGGTCGAGCACCTTCTGCAGACGAACGATCGGCAGCAGCCCGCCGCGCAGCCGCAGCGTCTCGCATCCGTTCATCGTCGCGATGCGCTCCTTCGACTCGGCCGCGCGCACGCGCACCAGCTCGCGGATGTTCGCCTGCGGGATCGCGTAGCGGGTGCCGCCGCACTGCACGACCATCGCCGCGAGGATCGCGAGCGTCAGCGGGATCTTGATCGTCATCGTCGTGCCGCGCCCGACGACCGAGTCGACCTCGACCGTGCCGCCGATCTTCTCGAGATTCGTGCGAACGACGTCCATCCCGACGCCGCGGCCGCTGACGTCGGTCACGTTCGTCGCCGTCGAGAACCCGGGCATGAAGATCAGCGCGACGGCATCGCGATCGCCGATCACCGACGCCTGCTCCTTCGTGATCAAACCGCGCTCGACGGCCTTCGCGCGCAGCTTCGCCGGATC
>JAEYTU010000487.1 GCA_023433825.1 Planctomycetota bacterium | reverse complement strand
ACCTCGATCTTCATCCGACGTGCCTCGTCGACGAACTCCTTCACCTTGTCGGAGTTGCCCGACTCGACCGTCAGGTTCGCGGCGAGGAACTCGACCGGGTGGTGGGCTTTCAACCATGCGGTTCGGTACGTCAGCAGCGCGTACGCCGTGCTGTGGGACTTGTTGAACCCGTAACCCGCGAAGAACTCGATCGTCTCGAACAACTCCGTCGCGAACTTCGCCGCGTGGCCGTTCGCGCCCGCGCCGGAGACGAACTGGTCTTTGAACTTCGCCATGACCTCGGGCTTCTTCTTGCCCATCGCCTTGCGCAACTCGTCCGCCTTGTTCATCGAGAACCCGGCGATCACGTTGGCGATCTGCATGACCTGCTCCTGGTAGACGATGATCCCGTACGTCTCCTGCAGGATCGCCTGTGCGCTCTCGTGCGGGTACTGCACCGGTTCCTCACCGTGCTTGCGTCGGACGAACATGTCGACCATCCCGGACCCCAACGGACCGGGTCGGTACAGCGCCAGAACGGCGATGACGTCCTCGAACGTGTCGGGCCGTAGGCGCGCGAGCAGCTCACGCATTCCGGACGATTCCAATTGGAACACGCCGAGCGTCTCGCCTCGCGTCATCAGCGCGTATGTCGGTTCGTCGTCGAGGGGCAGATGGTCGAGATCGAGGTCGATCCCCTTCGTTCCGCGCACGAGTCGCACGGCTTCCTCGAGGATCGTCAGCGTCTTCAAACCGAGGAAGTCCATCTTCAGCAGACCGACCTCCTCGAGTTCGTTCATCTGCCACTGCGTGACGACCTCCTCTGCACTGCGGCAGAGCGGCACGTATTCCAGCAGCGGACGATCCGCGATGACGACGCCGGCCGCGTGGATCGACGTGTGTCGAGCGAGTCCCTCGAGCTTCTGACCGAGATCGAAGAGCCGACGATTCTGTTCGTTGGCGTCGCGGATCCCTTTCAGTTCGGCGTCGGTCTCGAGTGCCTTCGTCAGCGACGCGCCCGGACCCTGCGGCACCTTCTTGCAGAGCTTGTCCACCTCGGCGAGCGGAAACTCGAGCACGCGGCCGACGTCGCGCAGCACGCCGCGGCTGGCCATCGTCCCGAATGTCACGATCTGGCAGACGTTGTCGTTGCCGTACTTCTCTCGGACGTAACGAATCACTTCCTCGCGCCGGTCGCCGCAGAAGTCGATGTCGATGTCCGGCATCGAGATTCGCTGTGCGTTCAGGAAGCGTTCGAAGATCAGGTTGTAGCGGAGCGGGTCGACGTCCGTGATCCGCAGCGCGTACGCGACCATCGACCCCGCTGCCGAACCGCGACCGGGACCGACGGGGATCCCGAGATCGCGCGCGTGACGGATGAAGTCCGAGACGATCAGGAAGTAGCTCGCGAAGCCGAGCTTCTCGATGACCTCCATCTCGTACCGGAGACGCGCGAGGATCGTCTCGTCGAGCGTCCCGTAGCGCATCCGCGCACCATCCTCGCAAAGGCGACGGAACATCGCGGTCGGCGTCTCGTCGGGACCCGTCTGGAAGATCGGCAAGTGGTAGACGCCGAAGTCGATCGTGACACTGCAGCGCTCGGCGATCTCCAACGTGCTCGCGATCGCGCCGGGCAGATCCGCAAAGCGCCGACACATCTCCTCCCGCGACTTCAGCCAATGCTCGCGCGACGCCAGACGTCGCCGCGACGGATCGGAAAGCGTTTGCCCACCCTGGATGCACATGACGATCTCTTGTGCGATCCAGTCCTCCGGCTTCAGATAGTGGGCGTCGTTCGTCGCGACGATCGGCAGACCGGTCGCTTTCGCGACCATTCGTAGACCTTCGATCGTTCGCCGCGCGGCATCCGTGCCGTTGTCGACGGCTTCGAGGTAGTACGCATCGCGCCCGACGATCTCCGCGAACTCACCGGCGAGTCGCGCCGCCCCGGCGACGTCGCCCTGCTGCAGACGAAGCGCCATCTCGCCGGCGCCATTGCCCGACGCGACGATCAAGCCTTCGCGATGGCGCGCCAACAGCTCGCGATCGATGCGTGGGCGATAGTGAAAACCTTCGAGATACGCGGCCGACGAAAGTCGCCGGAGGTTCGCGAAACCCACGTTGTCCGCGGCCCAGATCGAGAGGTCGTATGTCGGGTTCTCCGCCGTCGTCGGCTCGAGCCGCGAACGCCCGGCGATGTACGTCGCCATCCCGAGGATCGGTTTCAGCTCCTTCGATTGGCATGCCTTGTAGAACTCGACGGCGCCGAACAAGTTGCCGCTGTCGGTCAGTGCCAGCGCACGCTGTCCGTCTGCGTGCGCCGCTGCGACGAGTTCCTTCGTGCGGCACGTGGCCGACAGAAGGCTGAAGTGGGAGTGGGTGCGAAGGTGAACGAAGTCGGTGCTCGTCGCCGAGTTCACGCCGCTGCCCTCCTGTTCCGTTCGCAGCCGCGCGACGGCGGCCTCACTCACTCACGAACTCGCGTCACGACCGAATCCACGATTCGGAGCCACGGCCGATCGGCGGCATCACCCGAAAGTCGCCTCACCCGGAGGCTTCGCCGAGTCGGCTCGGCATGACCTCGCGCGCCGGTTCACCGATCAGCCCCATGTCGCGGCCGGCCTGCTCGAAGATGTCGATGACACGCCCGATCTGTTCGTCGGTGTGCGACGCCATGTACGACGTGCGGATCAGATCCATGTTCGGAGGCACCGCCGGCCCGGTCACCGGGTTCGTGAACACCCCGAGCTCGAACAGCCGCTTCCAGAACATCAACATCCGCTGCTGCTCGCCGATCACTACCGGAACGATCGGAGTCTCGGTCGGGCCGATCCAGAATCCGAGCCGCCCGAGTCCTTCGCGAACTCGACGTGCATTGGCCATCAACTGATGCCGCAACTTCGGCTGACCTTCGATGACGTCGAGCGCCGCAAGGGCGGCGGCGGCGGCCGTCGCAGGGATCGACGCCGAGAAGATCAGCGACCGCGCGTGATGCTTGATGAAGTGAACGACCGGCTCCGGGCCGGCGACGAATCCGCCGAGGCTCGCGAAGCTCTTGCTGAACGTCCCGACGACCAGGTCGACCTGATCCTCCAGCCCGAAGTGCTCCGCCACGCCGCGACCGTGGTGGCCGAGGACGCCGACCGAATGCGCTTCGTCGACCATCACACGCGCGCCGTAGTTCCGCGCGAGGCGACAGATGTTCGGCAGGTCGGCGAGGTCGCCCATCATCGAGAACGCACCGTCGACGATGATCAGGATCCCGCGCGCACCGTCCTCGACGGCCCGGCGCAGCTGGGCCTCCAGTTCGGCCATGTCGTTGTGCCGGTACTTCTTGACGTCGGCGAAGCTCAGTCGGCAACCGTCGACGATCGACGCGTGGTTCTCGCGATCGCAAATGATCACGTCACCCTTGCCGCACAGCGACGAGATGACGCCGAGGTTCGCTTGGAACCCTGTCGAGAAACACAGCGACGCTTCACGATCGAGGAACCGCGCGAGTCGCCGTTCCAGCTCTTCGTGGAGTTCGAGCGTCCCGTTCAGGAAGCGCGAGCCGGTGCATGAGCTGCCGAAGCGCTGCGCAGCTCGGACGACGGCGTCGACGACGTGCGGATGGTGCGTCAACCCGAGGTAGTTGTTGCTCCCGATCATGATGAGCTTGCGCCCATCCATCTCGACTTCGGTGCCACGACTCCCGGCCAGCGGCAGGAAGTACGGGTACATCCCAGCCGCGCGAAGCTCCTTGGCGCGCGTGAAGTTGTGGCACTTCTGGAAGATGTCACCGGGAGTCGGTCGCGACGTGCCTGGCTTCATGCGGGAGGGGCTTCCGGTTGGCAGGAGGGAGTGCAGTGACGTGGCACCAGGGTCGCGAACGGAGCGGTACGGGACCGCCGCATCGGCTGCGCCAAGTGAGGCGCGGATGCTAATGTCCGCCGTCCCCGTGCGACAATTCCTTTCCTTGCCGGCGTCCAGCGAAGGCGGAACGGTCCTCATCACGGGCGCGACGGGGTTCGTTGGACGGCATCTCGTGCGATCGCTGCTCGCGCGCGGCGTCGATGCCGGACGCCTTCGCTTGCTGGTTCGAGACGTCGCTCGCGCGCGGGAGTTCGGACTGCCGGACGCGTCGCTCGTCGTCGGCGACCTCGGCGACGAACGGACGCTGAACGCTGCCTGCACCGGCGTCGGTTGGACGATCCACCTCGCCGGTGCACTCAAGGCACTTCGGGCGTCGGAGCTGATGGCCGTCAATGGCGCAGGAACGCGCCGCCTGGTGCGTGCTCTGATCCGCGCGTCCCCCAAGTCCCGATTCGTCCACGTCTCCTCGCTGGCCGCGGCCGGGCCGTCGGTCGACGGTGCGGCGAGCGCCCTCCCGCCGGCTGAGTGTCGTCCGGTGTCGCACTACGGTGCGAGCAAGCGCGCCGCGGAGATGGAGGTCGCCGCGGCGGGGGACGACCTCGACTGGATCGTGATTCGCCCGCCGATCGTCTACGGCGAAGGCGACGAGGCCACTCGTCTGCTGTTTCGGCAGGCCGTCGGACTTCTGGCGTGTGTGCCGTGGCGCGCCCGCCCGATCTCGCTGATCCACGTCGACGACCTCGTGCGTGCGATCGAACTGGCCGCCGTCGCCGACGTTCACGCGGCGTTCGTGCCGATCGAGGGGCCCGAACGTCTCGACACCGACCGACTGATGGACCGCATCGCCAGTGCTTGCGGCCGATCCGCGCGCCGGCTGCGGATCCCGATCCCGATCGTGCAAGCCGCCGCCAGCGTCGCGGATGCATGGGCGCGGCTGCGCCGTCGCGCGTCGTTCTTCAATCGTGACAAGGTCCGCGAGATCGCCGCCGTCGGCTGGACCGTGGATCCCGAAGTGGCGCGTCGTGTCCTCGGCTTCGTTCCAGAGATCGGCATCGACGAGGGCTTCCGGCGGACGGCCGAGCGGGAAGGGTTCGCCGTCGGACCCGCGGTCGCGCAGCCGCAGCAGTCCTGAACCGCTACTTCAACAGCTGGATCAGCAGTGCTTTCTGCACGGGTACGCGATTGCCGGCTTGGTCGTAGATGACCGACCGCGCACCGTCCAAGACCTCGTCGGTCGCGACGACGTTCCGCCGCACGGGCAGTGGGTGCATGAAGATCGCACCGGCTGTCTTCGCCATGACGTCGGTGTCGATCCGCCAGCTCTGCAGCGAACGCTTGACCATCGTCTCGCGCTCGACGTCGCCTCGGTACTTGATCGATCCCCACGAACGCGCGTAGAGCACGTCGGCGCCGGCGGCTCCTTCCATCAGATCGTTCGTCACGCGCAGGCCCCCGCCGGACTCGCCGGCGCGTTGTTGCACTCGCTCCATGACGACCGGGTCGAGTTCGAACCCGAGCGGATGCGCGACCGTGACCTGCATGCCGAGCGCCGCCGCCACGTGCAGGATCGAGTGACTCGCACCCATGCTGCGTGGCTCGGGATCGTTGCACCAAGCGAGCGTCAGCTTCCTGCCCTTCAAGCGGACGAGGTTCTCGCGCATCGTCAATGCGTCGGCGAACGCCTGGCACGGGTGCTCGTACGACGACTCGAGATTGACGACGGGGATCGACGCATGGCGTGCGTAGCTGCGAAGCAACGGCTCGCCACGCTCGACGTCCCACGACGGGTTCCGGCCGATCTGGCGAAGACCCAAGACGTCGACGTAGCGCGACAGCGTCCGGGCGGCGTCCTTGACGTGCTCCTCGGCGTGACCGTCCATGACGACCTGCTCGGTCGGCTCGAGGTCGTACATCTCGCGCTCCGCCGAGATGTTGATCACGTGTCCGCCGAGCTGCACCATCGCGACCTCGAACGAGACGCGGGTTCGCAGGCTGCGGTCGAAGAACAACAGTCCGAGCGTCTTCCCCGACAGGATCTGCTCCTGACGTTTCCCCTTCATCCGTGCAGCGAGGTCGAGAAGGTTCTCGAGTTCCAGCGGGGACAGGTCGGCGGCGGAGAGCAGGTCGCGTTTCGCCAAGGTCTTCTCGTCAGCAGTGGAAAGCGCGCGAGCATAGTCATGACGTCCGTCCCGTCCAGCGACGACGAACGCGCGATGGCGCGATGTCTGGAACTCGCGAGCGAAGCCGCAGCGGCTGGCGAAGTCCCGGTCGGCGCCGTCGTCGTCCTCGACGGACGTGTGATCGGCGAAGGTCGCAATCGGTGCGAGGAACGTCGAACCGCGCTCGCGCACGCAGAGTTGGAGGCGATCGGTGCTGCGATGACGGCGGTGGGGGAAGGGCGCATTCCCGATGCGACGCTGTACTGCACGCTCGAACCTTGCTTCATGTGCGCCGGTGCGGCGCTGCACGCGCGTGTTCGTCGCGTCGTGTTCGGCGCGCGTGATCCGAAGTTCGGCGCATGTGTCTCGCTGGCGACGCTCGGCACCGATGTTCGATTGAATCACCGATGCGTCGTCGAGGAGGGGCTGCGGGCGCACGACAGCGCTGCGTTGCTGCGTGCCTTCTTCCGTCGGTTGCGTTGACAACCGACGACACGTTGGCATGATCCCCCGCCCGCTCGGAGAGGTGCCGGAGCGGCTGATCGGGTTGGTCTCGAAAACCAAAATGGGCGAAAGTCCATCGGGGGTTCGAATCCCCCCCTCTCCGCCAAACTTCCCCCGCTGGAGCGATCCGGCGGGGGAGCAAGTCACGCGGTTCGTTCTCTGCCAACCATCCCCGGCTTGGACCTTCGCAGGCCGGTTCCGTTCCAACCCGCGCGGACGCGATCTGCGCGGGCGCGGTCAGCGCGATGCGGCCCGCACGGAGAGGTGACCGAGCGGCTTAAGGAGCTCGCTTGGAAAGCGAGTGTGGGTCACAAGCCCACCGGGGGTTCGAATCCCCCCCTCTCCGCCATTCCCGCCCGCCGTGTCCGCGCCTTCCGCACGGGGCGTCTCGCGTCGCGCGGTGTGCGACGGCGCGCGAAGGTGGGGACCGCACGGTCTCGAGCGAGGGGACGGTGTGAACCTGGTCAGGCCGGAAACGGAGCAGCCATAAGCATGCGGTTCTCTGCGTTCGAGGCGCCGGCGGTCTCCACCTTCCCGCGCCGTCGCGTGCGCGTCATTCCATCGCGGGCCGCGATCGGACAGTCGCAGACCGCCGAGACGAGGATTCTCGCTCCCGGTCACGGCAGGTACCGTCCGGCGCTCGCTTCGACGTCGCGCGCACTCGCGTCGCCCCCGTTCCCGCCGACCTGACCCTCCCCTCGATCCCCGCATGGCCGAACCGAAGAGTCCGTATCAGGTCGTCGCGCGCCGGTTCCGACCGAAGTCGTTCGACGAGGTCGTCGGACAGGACTCGATTCTCGCATCGCTTCGAACGGCGTTGACGAGTGGGCGGATTCCGCACGCGTTCCTGTTCTCGGGCAGTCGCGGCGTCGGCAAGACGACGTCGGCACGGATCCTCGCCCGAGCACTGAACTGCGACTCCGGTCCGACTGCGGAGCCATGTGGCCGCTGCTCGGCGTGCACGAGCATCCTCGCCGGAACGAATCCCGACGTCGTCGAGATCGACGCCGCATCGCACAACTTGGTCGACGACGTTCGCGAGTTGCGCGACCGCGTGGGCTTCGCGTCGATGGGCTCGCGCTACAAGGTCTACATCCTCGACGAGGCGCACATGCTGACGCGGAGCGCGTTCAACGCGTTCCTGAAGACGCTCGAGGAGCCGCCGCCGCGCGTCGTGTTCGTCCTCGCGACGACGGAGTTGCACAAGGTTCCGGAGACGATTCGGTCCCGATGCCAGGTTCTTCTGTTCCAGCGGATCGGCGAGGCCGAGATCGTGGCGCGGCTCCGAGCGATCTGCGACCGCGAAGGTGTTGCGCTGACCGAGTCGGTCCTGATCGAGATCGCCCGCGGCAGCCGCGGCGGCATGCGCGACGCCGAGACGATGCTCGAACGCGTGCTCCCGGCAGCGCGCGAACTCGGCGAAGCGTTCGACGTCGCCGAGTTCCGCCGCTGGACACATCGCATCGGCGCCGACAGGACGGTCGAGGTCGTCGCGCGACTCTCGGCCGGCGATGCCGCGGCCGGACTTCGCTTCGTCGATTCCTGCATCCAGGGTGGACTCGACGAGCGCGAGGTCCTCGGCGAGGTCGTCGACGTCCTTCGTGCGGCGCTGGTTCTGAAGATCGATGGACCCGAAAGCGGCCTGCTCGGCGGCCTCGACTCACTGCGTGCGCCGTTGACTGCGCTGGCCGCGACGGCCGACGTCCCGCGCCTCGACGCGATGATCCAAGCGGCCCTCGCCGGTCGCGAACGGCTGCGCCGACTCGACGATCGCCGCTTGGTCCTCGAACTGGCCTTCGTCCGCATGGCGCAGGCCGGCACGTTGCCAACGCTCGCCGATCTCGCGGCCGAACTGCGTGGCGACGCGCCGACGCGCACCGCGGTTCACACGCCCGCACCGTCGCCGGCCCGTTCGATCGCACCCGCAGCCGCGCCCGCACCGGCAACCGCGTCAGCGCCTGCAACGACACCCGCCGCGCCGTCGTCCGCTGCCAGCGGGCTGCCGGTCGGGTCGCTGTTGCAGCGACTCGTCGAACGCATGCGACCGACGCGTCCCGCGCTGGTGCCGACGCTCGAGTTGTGCACGTTCGACGGGCCAGACGCGCGCGGTGTCGTCCGCGTCGCGGTCAACACCGACCGCAAGCTGCACCGAGATCGCATCGCCGCGGAGGGAGTCCAGCAGGAGCTCCGTGCCGCGTTGCGTGAACTGCTGGGCGCCGACGTCACGCTGCAGTTTCAGGCGGCTTCCGTCGACGCGGCGAGCAGCGCGGCGACACCGAGTACGGGGCCGGTCGCCACGCCGGCGTCGCGACCGTCCAGCGCGGCGAAGGCGCCGCCGGGACCGAAGACGATGCGCGAGATCGAGCGATTCGACGGCGACATCGTCGACGAAGGAACGGGAGCGTGAGGTCGCCGCACGATCGGCCCACGTTCCAGGATGTTCGGTCGTCCATGACGATCCGATTCACGACGAACCAGGACACGCAGGAGTGACGAACGATGGCTCAGGGATTCGGTGACATGAGCAGCCTGCTGAAGCAGGCTCAGCAGATGCAGAAGCGGATGGCCGACATGGAACGCGACCTTCAGGAGCGGATCCTCGAAGGCACGTCCGGCGGTGGCGCGGTCCGCGTGTTCATCAACGGCAGTCAGGAGATCCAGGGCGTCAAGATCAGCAAGGACGCGGTCGACCCCGACGACGTCGAGACGTTGGAAGACCTCGTGATGACCGCGGTGCGACAGGCGGTCTCCGCGGCGCGCGATCTGCGGCAACGCGAGATGAACAAGGTGACCGGTGGTCTGAATCTGCCCGGCATGGGCTTCTAGTCGTCGGACGGCCGGGAGGGCTCACGGAGGCCAAGTCGTGCGGCACGCGAAAGCGGTCGAACTGTTGATCGAGCGACTCGGCCGCCTGCCGGGCATCGGACCGAAGACGTCCGAGCGGCTCGCCTATCACCTGTTGCGGGTTCCCGAGGACGAAGCGATCGGGCTCGCGCGGGCGATCGAGGCGGCGCGCCGGACGACGAAGGTCTGCTCGACCTGCTGCAATCTCGACGAGTCGGATCCGTGTGGGATCTGCGCCGACGCCGAACGTGACGGCACGACGATTCTGGTCGTCGAGGATCCACGCGACGTTCGCGCGTTCGAGGACGGCGGTTGGCGCGGTCGGTACCACGTCCTGCACGGCCGACTCTCGAGTCTCGAAGGGATCGGCCCGCGCGACCTGACCGTCGATCGGTTGCTCGCGCGGATCGCCGACGGCGGCGTGCGGGAAGTCGTGCTCGCGACGAATCCAGATCTCGAAGGTGAGGGAACGGCGCGCCTGCTGGCCGAGCGACTCGGCGCGAGTGGCGTGCCGGTGACCCGGATCGCGCGCGGCATCCCGGCCGGCGCATCGATCACGCAGGTCGGGAAGGGGATCCTCGCCGACGCGCTCGAGGGCCGCCGACCGATGTCGCCGTGACGCGCCCTCCGCTGCCGATCGACGCCGTCGTCGGATCGATCGTCGCCGCTGTGCGTGCCCGACGTGCGGTCGTGCTGCACGCGCCACCGGGTTCTGGCAAGACGACGCGTGTGCCGAGCGCGCTGATCGACGCGGGGATCGGCCCGGGCGCGGTCGTCGTCCTCGAGCCGCGGCGGCTGGCGGCGCGCGCCGCCGCCCGTCGAGTCGCGAGCGAACGTTCGGGAACGGTCGGCGGCGAAGTCGGCTACCACGTCCGCCACGATCGCCGTGTCGGTTCCGCGACGCGCATCCGCTTCGTCACCGAGGGGATCCTGCTGCGGCAGCTCGTCGCCGACCCGTTCCTCGACGGCGTCGCAGCGGTCGTGCTCGACGAGTTCCACGAACGCCATCTCGAAGGCGACCTCGCACTCGCGATGGTTCGCGAGATCCGTGCGACGGTTCGCGAGGACCTGGCCATCGTCGTGATGTCGGCGACGCTCGACCCGGCGCCGTTGTGCACGTTCCTCGACGCCGAGTTGGTCCGCGTCGACGGCACGTTGCACCCGGTCACGACGGTCCACGACACGATGCCGGATCGGCGCGACACACCGCTTCGGGTTCGCGACGCGGTCGTCGACGCGCTGAACGCGACGAATGGCGACGTCCTCGTCTTCCTGCCGGGCGTCGCCGAGATCCGCGCCTGCGGCGAGGCGCTCGACGGAACGGCCAAACGTCTCGGTCTCGACGTCCTGCCGCTGCACGGGCAACTCGAACCAGAGGCGCAAGACCGCGCCATCGCGCCGAGTGCGGGCCGCAAGGTCGTGCTGGCGACGAACATCGCCGAGAGCTCGCTGACGATTCCCGGCGTGACCGCCGTCGTCGACACCGGACTCGCGCGCGTGCTGCGGCACGACGCGGCGCGCGGGCTCGACGTGCTGCGCGCCGAGCGGATCTCGCTGGCGTCTGCGGATCAGCGTCGCGGTCGTGCCGGACGACTCGGCCCTGGTTGGTGCCGACGTCTGTGGGCGCTCGGCGAGGAACGCGGGATGGCGCCGTTCGACGTTCCGGAGGTCCGACGGATCGATCTCGCCGGCCCAGCCCTCGCGGTGCGCTCGTTCACCGGAAACGACCCCGCGGCGTTCGGCTGGTTCGAGGCGCCGGACACGGCCGCGTTGGCTCGCGCCGACTCGCTGCTCCGACTGCTCGGCGCCGTCGACGCGGCTGGTCGCGTGACGCCGATCGGCAACGAACTGCTCGCACTCCCGCTGCATCCGCGGCTCGGTCGACTCCTCGTCGAGGGTCGTCGTCGCGGCTGTGCGCGGACGGCGGCGACGATCGCCGCGATGCTGGCCGAGCGCGACGTCCTCGCGCGCGACACCGCGAACGCCGACGCGGTGGACGGACTCTGGGAACGTCTGGAACGACTCGAGTCGTTCGCGCGCGGTGGGGGACGTTCGTCGTCGGTCTCCGGCGTCGACCCGCATGCGGCACGCGCCGTCCTGCGCGCGCTGGAGCAGATCGCCGGCTCGGAGCGCGACCGCGAAGTGCCGGACGCGCGCACCGTCGCCGCGTGCGTCCTTGCCGGCTACCCGGACCGGGTGGCACGGCGGGCGCGTTCGGCGAACGAAGCGACGCTGGTCGGAGGTCGACCGTTGCGACTGCTCCGCGGAGCGGTCGCGCCCGACGCGGAGCTCTTCGTCGCCGTCACGGTCAAGGAAGGCGACGACCGTCTCGCGAGCGCCCGGGTCGCGCTGGCCGTCGACGTCGACCTCGCGCTGTTGCAGCACGTCGTCCCGCAGGGGCTGACGACGACGGTCGAAGGCGAACTCGACGAGGCGCGCGGGCGCGTCGTCGGCGTGCGCCGCGTTCGCTATCTCGACCTCGTGCTCTCCGAGAGTCGTGGCGGGGACGTCGATCCGGACACCGCGGCCGCGCTGCTGGCGCCGTTCCTGCGGCGGGATCCATGGCGTCACGTCGGCGAGCAGCGCGAACTGCGCCGGCTCCTCGCTCGGCTGCAGTGGCTGCGCTCCGTGGCGCCCGAGCTCGACCTGCCCGACGTCGGTGATGCCGCGGTCGGCGAACTGGCGGCCGACGCAGCCGCCGGCGCGACGAACCTCGCGGCGCTCGCGTCGATCGACTTGCTGCCGTTCCTGGAGCGTCGTCACCCGGGGCTGCGCGGAACGATCGAGCGCGAGGCGCCGGATCGACTTCGCCTCCCGTCCGGTCGCCTCGCCGACGTCGACTACGCAGCGGAAGGTGGACCTGCGGTGCGCGCGCGGATGCAGGAGTTCTTCGGCCTGCGCACGCCGCCGCGGATCGCGCGCGGCCGCGCTGCGATCGTCCTTCACCTGCTGGCGCCGAACGGGCGGCCGCAGCAGATCACGAAGGACCTCGACAGCTTCTGGGCGAACGTCTACCCGAAGGTTCGAAGCGAG
>JAEYTU010000480.1 GCA_023433825.1 Planctomycetota bacterium | reverse complement strand
GTCCACGCCGGCCGGCGCGAGCGACTGCCGGCCGACGTGCTGGCGTTGCTCGACGAGACGATGCGGCTGACGGCCGGGAACAGCGGCATGGTGCTGTGCCTCGCGATCTCGTACGGCGCGCGGTCCGAGTTGACCGACGCGATGCGCGCGATCGCTGCCGAAGTGCAACGCGGCGCGCTCGACCCCGCGGCGATCGACGAAGCGACCGTCGCCGCGCACCTCTACCAACCGACGCTGCCCGATCCCGACCTGCTGATCCGCACGGCTGGCGAGATGCGGATCAGCAACTTCCTGCTCTGGCAGATCAGCTACGCCGAGTTCTACGTCACCGACGTCTGCTGGCCGGACTTCCGCCGCGAGCACTTGTCGGCCGCCCTCGCCGAGTACGGCAGAAGGGAACGGCGCTTCGGCGCGGTGAAGTCTTGACGAAGGCGCCGACTGCGCCGAGCGCGCCGTCTGCGAAGTTCCGCGAGCTGCGGATCCGCCTGCTGCTCGGTCCGACGATGCTCGCCGCGATCGCCGGGCTCTATGCGCTCGACGTGCACGCGGTCGCCGGGCGCCAGGGTCTGCTCTGCAGCATCGTGCTCGGACTGCTCGCGATCGCCGGTGTGCAGGAGTTCGTCGCGATGATGCGCCGCGCCGGACATGCCGTCGCCGGTGGCCATCTGATGGCGGTGACGCTCGCGCTGGCGATCGCGGCACCGTTCTTCGGATGGGAGTCGACCGACCGCGAGCTGTACCCGCTCGTGATCGGTGCCTTCGTCCTGTTGTTCCCGATCGCGCTGCGCTCCCTCGTGTCCGACGCGCACATGCATCGCGGACTCGAGGAACAAGGCGCGACGCTGCTCGGGCTGATCCTGATCGCGTGGCCGATGTACTTCGCGCAGGGCATCGCCCTGCGTGACCTGCCGTCGCTGCTCTATGTCGTGCTCGTCTGCAAGGGTGGCGACATCGGCGGCTACTTGTTCGGGATCGCGTTCGGTCGGCACAAACTGATCCCGAAGGTCAGCGCCGGGAAGACGATCGAAGGCGGACTGGGAAGCATGCTGACCGCCGTCGTCCTGGCCGTCGTATTGCGTGACCCGTTGCTCGGGGCGCGGGTCCCGCTCGGATTGACCGCCGCGGTCCTCGTCGGAATCATGCTGAACCTGACGACGCAGATCGGTGATCTCGTCGAGTCGTTGCTGAAGCGACGGTGCGGGGTCAAAGACTCGTCCACGCTGCTGCCAGCTCACGGCGGCATCCTCGACTTGGTCGACAGCCTGTTGTTCTCCTTCCCAGCGTGGTACCTCGTCCTCGCGATCCAGACCGGCCCCTGACCGTGCGCTCCAGCCTTTGAAAGACAACAACTCCGACGAGCAGATCCCGATCCGCAACTTCGAGGAGGTACGGACGCTGCTCGGTCCGCTGGACACGAACGCGCGTCTGATTCGTGACCTTCACGGAGTCAACGGCCTGGCGCGCGACAACGCGCTGCGTCTGCTCGGCAAGCCCGAAGACGTCGCGAAGGTCCGCAAGCTGCTGGAGGACGGACTCGAGTCGATTCGCCGCGGCCGCAGTGTCACGACGGCCGAGATGGCGCGGATGATTCGCGGGGACGAAGCGGGAGTCGACGGAACCGTCACGCTGCCGACGCCGCGCGCCGTTCCGACCTCGTGGAACCGCAAGGTCCAGGCGCGCACGGCCGGACAGCAACGCTACGTCGACGCGCTGGCCGACTCCGACGTCGTCTTCGGCGTCGGTCCCGCCGGTACCGGCAAGACGTATCTCGCGGTCGCGGCGGCGATCGACGCCGTCAAGCGCGGGATCTGTCGCCGGATCGTGCTCGTTCGCCCGGCCGTCGAAGCCGGTGAGAAGCTCGGGTTCCTGCCCGGCGACTTTCAGGCGAAGGTCGACCCGTACCTGCGCCCGCTCTATGACGCGCTGCACGAGCTCGTCGATCCAGCGCAGCGCCTGCGCTACCTCGAGAGCGACATGGTCGAGGTCTGCCCGCTCGCGTACATGCGCGGCCGGACGCTGAACCAGGCGTTCGTGATCCTCGACGAGGCGCAGAACGCGACGACGACGCAGATGCTGATGTTCCTGACGCGGCTCGGGGAGGGGTCGCGCATGGTCATCACCGGCGACCCGACGCAGAGCGATCTGCCGCACCACGTTCCGTCGGGACTCACCGACGCGCTCGAGCGGCTGCAGGACGTGCAAGGGATCACGATCGTCCGCCTCCACGCCGAGGACGTCGTCCGTCACGACGTCGTCCAGCGGATCCTTCGCGCCTACGGCCGCGACCATGGCCGCGCGTAGCGGACCGCTCGCCGTCGTCGACCGATTCCGTCCGCGCACCGACACCCGCTTCCTGCGGCGCGTCGTCGATGCCGCTCGCCGTCACGCCGGCGAGCCGGGTCTGCCGGTGTCGTTGCTGCTGACCGACGACCGCGGCATCGCGGCGATCCACGCGCAGCATCTCGGGGATCGCTCGGCGACCGACGTGATCTCGTTCCGCATCGACGACGAGGCTGAACTCGTCGTCAGCGTCGAACGCGCGCGACGCATCGCACACGAGAACGGACATCCGATCCGCGCGGAGCTCGCGCTGTACGTCGTGCACGGGATCCTGCACGTCTGCGGATTCGACGATCACACGCAACGGCAACGTCGCGCGATGCGCGCAAAAGAACGCGAAGTGCTCGCGACACTCGGCTACGTGATCGACGCGTTCGAGTGAGTGTGTGAGCGTTCGATCACGCGCACGACGCGCATGTCGTCGTCGCGTCGGCACGAAGTTCGTCGAGAGGACTCGATTGATCGATCACATCGCGCCGATATGCTCCCGCCTCGTCGTGCAGTCGACGTGTGCACGACAGTCACTCGGGTGGCGACTACCTCTGACAGAGGCGGACGGATGAAAGCGACCGATCGGCCGACGACGCGCGCGCGTGTTGCAGAACCTGCGAAGCAGGACGGCGACGCGGCGCTGCTCGCGCTGTTCGCACGCTACCGACGTTCACGAAGCCTCGAACTGCGCGATCGCCTGATCGAGCGGTACCGCGGCCATGTCGAAGCGATCGCGCGCCGCATCGTTTCCCGCCTGCCGCGACACGTCGAATCGCAGGACCTCGTCCACGCCGGGATCTTCGGCCTGATCCAGGCGATCGAGAGCTACGAACCGGCGCGCGGCGCGCACTTCCTCGCGTTCATGCGGCTCCGCGTTCGCGGCGCGATCCTCGACGAGCTGCGTCAGCTCGATCACGTCCCGCGTCAGCAGCGCAGCCGCATCCGGATCCTCGAAGCGGCGCGACGCCGCCTGCGCGCGGAACTGCTGCGCGAACCGTCCGACCTCGAACTCGCGGTCGACCTCGGGATCAGCGAATCGGCATTGCGCCAGCGTTACCTGCAGGTCCTCGTGCGGTGCGCATTGCCGACCGGAATGTCGAAGGGGGACGGCGACGACGAGTTCGGCAACGACCTCGACGGTGTCGCCGACGAAGGCGTCGAGCCGCCGTTCGAGGCGCTGCACCGCCGCGACCTGCTCGAACAGATCGAGCGCACGCTCGACCCGACCGAATGGGCCGTCCTGCGGCTGCACTACCTGGAAGGTCTGACCGGTCGCCAGGTCGCCCGAAAACTCCGCCTGTCGGCCGCTCGGATCTGCCAGATCCACCTGCGCGTCCTCGCGCGGTTGAAGGACAGACTGTCGCTGGCGTCCCCGGCCTGAGACGCTTCGCGCCGATGTCCGACGCGTTCGCCTACCGCGACGATCTGCTGCACTGCGAGGATCTCGCCCTCTCGACCCTGGCCGAGCGCCACGGCACACCGCTCTACGTCTACTCGCGTGCGACGATCGCCGCGCGAATGGCGACACTGCGCGACGCGTTCGGGCCGGAGACCGAGATCTGCTACGCCGTCAAGGCGAACTCGAACCTGTCGCTGCTGCGCCTACTCGCGTCGCTCGGTGCCGGCTTCGACGTCGTCAGCTCCGGCGAACTGCTGCGGCTCCGCGCGGCCGGCGTGCCGACCGAACGCGCCGTGTTCGCCGGTGTCGCGAAGCAGCGCGACGAGATCGAACTGGCGCTGCGCCTCGGCATCCGCACGTTCCACGTCGAGTCGCCGCACGAGTTGCCGTGGCTCGCCGCCGCAGCGGCCGCGCACGGGACGAAGGCCCGCGTCGCGCTGCGGATGAATCCCGATGTCGACCCGGCGACGCACCGCCACATCAGCACCGGGAAGAAGGAGAACAAGTTCGGGTTGACGTTCGACGTCGCCGCGCAACTCGTCGCCGAGATCGCCGCGTCTCCGCACCTGCAGCTCGTCGGCTACCAGTTCCACCTCGGCTCGCAGTTGACGAGCCCGAAGCCGTACGTCGACGCGTTCGACCGCGTGGCGGAGTTCGTCGACGCCGACCCGCGCCGTGGCGACGGTGTCGAGACGTTCGACTTCGGTGGTGGCTTCGGCGTCCCGTATCGCGCCGGCGACAAGCAGCTCGATCTGACGGAACTCGCCGCGACGCTGCAGGCGAAGTTGCGCCCTCGCGGTTGGCGCGCCGTCATCGAGCCGGGCCGGTTCCTCGTTGCCGAGGCCGGGATCCTGCTGACACGCGTGATCGGGACGAAAGGCTCCGACGCCAAGCGGTTCGTCCTCGTCGACGCGGCGATGAACGATCTGATGCGCCCGGCGCTGTACGACGCATGGCACGACGTGGTGCCGGTGCGACGGAACGGATCCGCACGGCCGGTGTCCGTCGACGTCGTCGGTCCGGTCTGCGAGAGCAGCGACTTCCTCGCGAAGGACCGCGTGATGCCGCTGCCGCACCAAGGCGACCTCCTGGCGGTGCTCGGTGCCGGCGCCTACGGTGCGAGCATGGCTTCGCAGTACAACTCGCGCCGTCGCCCGGCCGAGATCCTCGTCGACGGTTCGACCGCGACCGTGATCCGCAGGCGCGAGACACACGAGGAGCTGTGGGCCGCGGAGCTGCCGACGCCGCACGGGAACGAGGGTGATGACGCGACATCGTGAATCCCGTTCCGCCGAGAGCCGGCGACGCCCGGCGCGGTCGGCGATCCTGCTCGTCGCGATGGCGGCGCTCGGCGCGCTGATGAGCGGCTGCCAGTTCCTGCAGAACGAGTTCTACTACCTCGATCGTGCGCGCCCGGAGGCGCAGACGATCCTCGAGCCGCACCGGCCATGGTGAGCGAGGCCCTGCGCGCGGCGATGCAACTCGCCGACGGTGCAGGTGACCTCGACGGCGGCGACGTTCGCGAGGCGACGGCCGAGCATCCGATCTGCGGCGACGTCGTGCGCGTGCAGCTGCGGCTCGACGCCGGACGTGTCCTCGCTCTCGCATGGCGCGCCTCCGGCTGTCCCGCGACGCTCGCCGTCGCGTCGATCGCGCGTTCGGCGCTCTGCGGGCACCCGCTCGCCGAGGCCAAGGGCCGGTTGCGCGTGCGGCTCGCCGCGCTCGGCGATCTGAAGCCGCACGAACGTCACGCCGAGTCGCTGGTGCTGAACGCCGTCACGGAGGCCGGCCGCCCGTGACGCGCCGCTTCACGGACTTCCTCGCGCGACTGCGGAAGGGACCGAAGGATCCCGAACGCGAACGCCTGGCCGGACTCCTCGAGTTGAACCGCGCGCTCGCGGCCGCCCACGACCGCAAGCAACTGCTGACGCTGCTGCTCGACCACGCGATCGGACTGTTCGGCGCCGAACGTGGCTTCCTGGTTCGCGCCGAGGACGGTGCCCCGGGATTCACGGTCGAAGTCGCCCGCAGCCTCGATCGCGAACCGGTCCGCAACCCGCTGCAGAAGATCTCGTCGACGATCGTTGGCCGTTGCCTCGCAGAGCGGATCGGCGTCTACAGCGCCGACGCGCAGGAGGGGGACTTCGCGGCGTCGAAGAGCGTCGCCGACATTCGCCTGCGATCCGTGCTCTGCATGCCGCTCGTCGCCGGCGAACGGCTGCTCGGCTGCCTGTACCTCGACCACCGGTTCCAGTCGGGCGCGTTCACGCAGGACGACCTGACGTGGCTGCAAGCGTTCGCCGATCAGGCCGCGATCGCGCTGCATCTGCATCAACTCGTCGACGAGAACCGCTCGTTCGCCGAGCGCCTCGCGCACCGCAACGCCGAGCTCGAAGCGGCGATCGCCGCGCAGGCCGTCGAACTGACGACGCTGCGCGAGTCGGCGACGCGCGAGACCTTGCGCCACCCGTACCCGGAGATCCTCGGGACGTCGCCGGCGTTGATGCGTTGTCTGCATCTGCTCGACCGCGTCGTCGACGCCGACTTCCCGGTGCTGCTCGTCGGCGAGAGCGGC
>JAEYTU010000384.1 GCA_023433825.1 Planctomycetota bacterium | reverse complement strand
TCGCTGCTGGCGGGGCTGATGTACCTGAACGTCCACACCAGCACGCACACGGGCGGCGAACTTCGCGCGCAGATCGACTCGGTGCCGGGAGCTGGCGAACCGAACGCAGCGCCGATCTCCGTGACGGGCGCCGCGACGTCGCCGGGCACACTGAACATCGGTTGCCCGCCGTCGATCCACAACAACTACGTCGTGCTGGGGCTCGCGCTGGCGCCGGGCGCCACGCTGCCGCTGCCGTCGGGAATCCTCTGCGGCCCGGGTCCCGTCAACCTCGCCGTCGACGTCGGCTTCCCGATCGCGGTCATCACGAGTTCGTCGGCGATCGTTCCGCTTCCGGCCGGTCTGCTCGACGTCCACGTGACGTTCCAGTGCCTGACCGTCGCGCTCAGCGGCTGTCTGTCGATGACCGGCGCCGCCCGCGTCGCGATCCGCACGCCGTGATCGCGGCGTCGGTTACGGTCCGCGTCCCGTCCGACGTCGGACGCACGACCTCATGGATGCCCGTTCGATCGCGACCTCGTTCCATCTCCGACGTCTGATGCTGTCCGCGACGGTCGTGTCGGCCGTCGCCGCGACGCACGCGCAGACGCTCGACGCGCGCATCGACGAACGGGTGACCGGCAACGCCGACACGACGTTCGTCCAGTTGCTCGAACAGATCGCGTGGCTGCGTGCGAACGAGTCGGAACTTCATGCAGCGCTCGTCGATCGGATCCGCGGCGATCAGGAGGAGCTGTGGGTGCGCGTCGACAAGTTGCTCGACCAGCTCGCCGATCCGCGATGGCTCGCGCGTGAGGAAGCCGAGCGAACGCTGACCGAGATCGGCGGGCGCGCGCGTTCGCGGATCGATGCGCGGCGGCAGCAGGCGCCGATCCACGAGGTCGCGCTGCGGTGCGAACGGATCCTGCGGTCGATCGACGCGCGCGGGATGGCGCGTGAAGAGATCGAACTGCGCCGACGCCAGACGATCGTCACCGGTGCGCGGACGCTGCGCCGCGATCCGATGTTGGCGGCTGCGTTGGCGACGACCGTCGGCCATCCCGAACCTGCGCTCGCCGAGGCGGCGATCCATTCGCTGGCGGCGCAGGGCGGCGTCGCCGAGGTGCCGGTTCTCGCGTCCGCAGCTCGCGGCGCCGAGCCGGACCGACGCCGCGCCGCGTTGTGCGCGCTCGCGGCGATCGACGCCGACGCCGCGCGCGCGGCACTGGCCGAAGTCCTCACTGCGGGCCCGCTCGACGAACGGGACGGACTCGCGGTCGTCGCGACACTGCATCGCACCGGCAAGGGTGCGGCACTGCTGACGAAGTTGCGCGAGAGCGGCGCGGCGATCGCCTCAGCAGCGGCACTCGCGCCGGCCGCGTCGCCGGCCGCGGTGACCGGTCTGGCGTTCGACGTCACGGCGGCGGACGGGACGGCGTTCCGCAGCGACGTGACGGCGATCGTCGACGACCTCGTCTCGCTGGCGCGACCGATCGAAGGCATCGCCGGCATCACGCTGCCGATGGCAGGCGCGCGTCTCGAGCGTGTTCCCGCGCCGTCCGCGGTCGAAGCGCCGAGCGGCGCGCGGCGCTTCTTCCTGCACGACGGAAGCTCGCTCGTCGGAACGCTCGGCGACGGCGGTGGCGACGGCGTTCTGACGGTCGTCACGACGAGCCTCGGCTCGCGGCGCATCGCCAAGGCTGCGCTCGCCGGAATCGCGTTCGATCCGCAGTTGCCGCGGCTGCCGTTCGCGACGCCGCGCGGCGACCGAGTCGTCGTCCGCTCCGGCGGTGCGCGGCATGGCGTCGTCGACGCGATCGACGCCATGTCGATCCGGATGCGCGGCGACGACGGGACGGCGGAGGCGATCGACGCCGAGACGATCACTGCGGTCGTGTTCAAGCGCCCCGAACGTCGCGCACCGGAGACGCGCCGCACGGCGGTCACGCTGGCCGACGGCAGTCGCGTGTTCGGGCACGTCGCGCGCGCACCGCTGACGGCGTTCGCCGTGCATGCCGACGCGCTCGGCCTGATCGAGATCGACGCGGCGCAGATCGCGCGGATCGAGATCGGTGTGCTCGGCGCCGGCGTCGGCGGCACGACCGTCGTCGCCGACTACGGCGCGAACCGCATCGTCGAGATCGACGCCGACGGCCGCGAGTTGTTCGCGATCGCCGAAGTGCTCGGGCCGCGCGACGTCGAGTGTCTCGACGACGGCAGCCTGCTCGTGACCGAGGACTCCGGCAGCCGCGTGCTGATCCTCGCGCGCAGCGGCGCGGTCCTGTGGTCGTATGCGAAGGGACTGCGCAACCCGACCGACGCCGACCTGCTCCCGAACGGCAACGTGTTGATCGCCGACACCTACGGGGATCGCGTGATCGAGGTCGACCGTGACGGCGACATCGTCTGGCAGTTCGCCGGCGGCATTCGGCCGTTCGACGTCGATCGGCTGGCGAACGGCAACACGCTGATCGCCGACTTCTTCAAGGAGCGCGTGATCGAGGTCGACCCGAGCGGGCGGATCGTGTTCGAGGTCCGTGGGATGCCGAACGTCCTCGACGCCGATCGGCTGCCGAACGGCAACACGCTGATCTGCCTGCGCGCCGCCAACAAGGTCGTCGAGGTCGATCGCGACGGTCGTGTCGTCCATGAGATCGCCGGGCTCGACTCGCCGAGCGATGCCGATCGGCTGCCGAACGGCAACACGCTGGTCGCCGAGCACGGCGCGGTGCGCGAGATCGATCCGTCGGGCAAGACGGTCTGGCGTCGGGCGGTCAACTGGGCCGTTGAAGCCAATCGCTACTGACGGCGGCTCCGTGAGCGGATCGCGGGCCCGAACCGATCAGTAGCCGGCGGCATCCAACGCCGCGCGGACGTCGGTCGGCGCGCCGATCGCGCGCGCGTGCGCGGCGAGCGCCCGTGCGCGAGGTTCGTCCTCGGAGGCAGCGGCGATGCTGAGCGCCGCGACCGTCCGCACGATCGGGGACGGCGTCGGGCCGGCCATCGCGAAGTCGAGGAACGGCCGCGCCGCCGCCGCGCCGTCGCGGGCGAGGACCTCGAGCCCGGTCCGCCAACCCGAACGCACGAGCTGGTCGCGCACGGTTCGCCAATCGCCGCCGCCGGGTAGCAGCCGTTCCGCCGCCGCGAGGTCCTCCGCGAGTCGTTTCCAGTCGTGCGCCGCGCGAGCGCCTTCGATCGCCGTCGCCGACATCGCGGTGAACGCCGCGCGTGCTTGCTCGAACCGGCCGGTCCACAGGAACCACGCCACGCGTTCGCGCGGCCAGATCTCCGTCTGGACGACAGCAGACGCGATCGCGCCGCCGAGCAGCAGCACGCCGAGCAGCGCACGCAGCAGGCGACCGCGGGCGTGGAACGCGGCGCGATGGGCCGGGTGCGACTCGCAGCGGAGCAGGTGCTCGATCCGGACGAACTCGCTCGGATGGCGCAGCCCGCCGCGGTGAATGCTCTGCGGCGACAGTTGGCCGACCGAACGCAGTGCGAGGATCGTCGCATCGGCGCCGCCGAGCGCTTCGGCCGACATCTGATCGGCTTCGAGTTCGAATCGATGCGACAGCGCGCGCAGCAGCAGCCACCCGACGACGAAGGCGATCGGCAGCACGGCGAGCCAGGCGCCGGGATCGAGTTCGCCGATCCAGGTCATCGCCGGCGTGATCCAGAGCGCCGGGATCACGATCAGGACGAGCATCAGCAGCGCCGGGTGATTCGCCTTCGCATGCGCGATCTCGTGGGCGACGACGCCTCTCAGCGCGAACGGATCGAGCAGTGACAGGATCCCGTCGGTCAGGACGAGATACCGCGGCCAACGGAACGGGCCGACCATCGCCGCCGTCACGCCGCGATGTCCGGTGTCGAGCGTCAGCACCGACGTCGGTGGGAAGCCCAGGCGCGCTGCCGTTTGGTGCACGCCCGCCGCGTGCACGGCGGGGAGCTCACGCCGCGTCGGGAACACGAGGCGGAACACGAACGGGAACACGAACGCCAACACGGCGACGAGGGCGAGGAACCCGACCAGCAGACCGAGCGACGTGCCGGTCAGGAACATCTCGACGTCGCGATCGACGAAGGCGAGGTCCATGCCGGCGGCGATCAGCAGCAACGGGAGCAACAGGAACGCCGTCGACGGCAGCCGTTGCATGCCTTGCGGTGTCAGCAATGCGAAGCCGACGCGCTCCAGCACGGCTTGGCGGCGTGACTCGGCGATGCGCAGCGACAGTTCGAGCAGGAACAGCGGCGCGACGACGGCGGCCAGCAGCGAGACGTGCGAACCGCCGGCATGGGTGACGGCGAGATCCGGCAGCCCGGCGAAGAAGACCAGCGCCGCGTAGGCGATCGGCACCGTGAACGGCAACACGCGGAACAGCACCACCGACGTGCCGCTCGGAATCCGCTGCGCGCGCAGTTCGTCGACGAGGTGGCGATGCAGACGCAGCGTGGCGAGGGCCGGGATCAGCAGCAGCGGCACGCAGATCAGCAGTCGAACGACGGATCCGGAACCGGGCAGTGCCGGCCAAACCGTGTCCTGAAGCATCAGGACCGCGAGGCCGAGGAGGAAGGTCAGCGGTAACGGCAAGGCCGACTCGCTGCGGTGCGCGTCACTTTCCTCCGGTCCCGCGTCCGGCGTCGCGCTTCCCGAAGGCGATCGTCAGGATGTCCTCGAAGCGCTTCGTCGAACGGATCGCACGTAGGTCGGCATCCTGCTCGAACAGCTTCCGCTCGAGGTGCATCGACGCGTCGACGCGGCCCGAACGCTGCAACTTCGCGCATCGCTCGAGTTCGTCGAGCGCACCAGCCGTGTCGCCGGCGAGCGCGAGGTTGCATGCCGCGTCGTAGTAGTGACTCGGCGTCAGCAGCCGCCCGGCGAGGCGCGCGTCCTTCGCGATCCGTGCCTCGCCCGCCCGCAGCAGTTGCTGCCAGACGCCGCTCGCCTTGCCGTACTCGCGCAGCGCGTAGTGCAGGTCGGCGAGCTGTCGCATCGCATCCATTCGATCGTCGAGGCGATCCTCGCCGTCGGCCTCCGCGATGCGCTCGGTCAGCGCGGCGATCCGTCCGTCGACGAGCGAACGGTCGCCCCACTGCGCCAGCGCGTAGGCGAGTTCTTCGCGCAGCAGCTCGGTCTCACCGTCGACGTCGATCGCGATCGCGTGGATCCGCTGCACGACCTCGGTGCCCGGCGACGCCGGGTACAGATCGCGCAGCGCCGGGACGACGAAGCGCCGGTTCTCGACGCGGAACCAGTCCGGCGTGTCGAGGACCAGTCCGAGATAGAAACGCCCGACGAACGGCATCAACGGCTTCAGTCCGTCGTACTGACCGGCGAAGCGCATTCCGCTGCTCGTCTCGCGCTGCAGTGCCGAGTTGCCGATCGCCGCGACGAGAGAGTCGAGTGCTGCGGCGAGATCGCGCTCCGCGCGCGGGGCGTCCTCGGCGACGTCGCCGAGTTTGCGGATCCGTTCGGCGAGGTTCTCCATCGCCTTCGTGCCGGCGTCGAGAACGGCGTTCGCCGCACGTTCGCGCAGCGCCTGCTGCTTGTGATCGGATGCGAGCCATGCGTCGACGGCTGCTTTGGCGGCGGCTGGATCCGGTGTCGGCTTCGGCTTCGGTGGCGCGCCGCCTTGCGCCATCAGCGCCACCGGGAGCAGCGTCGAGAACAACAGCCTCCAGCTCACACGATTCATGCCGGCGTTGTAACGCGGCGCGTGCGGGAGTGCCGAGCGAGTCGCGTGCTCACGCCTGCAACACCTGGATCGGAT
>JAEYTU010000291.1 GCA_023433825.1 Planctomycetota bacterium | reverse complement strand
CACCGGAACGAGCGCCTCCCGCGGCGGAACGCGCGACGCCTCGTGTGCGGCGCCGACGGCCGAGACGATCGCGACACCGACCCCGAGGCCGACGCCGAGCGCCAGCACGCCGTAATCGGTCGCGACGCCGTGCAGCGAGAACGTCGCGTAGTGGTCGTTCATCGTCGCGACGAGCGGTCCGATCATCGCGCGCGCGAGCAGCAGCCCGCCGCACGCGCCGATCACGCTGCCGACGAGCCCCATGACCGCGGCCTCGCCGACGACGAGGCCGCGAATTCGCGCCGCGTCGACGCCGAGCGCACGCAGCACGCCGAACGTTCGCCGGCGCGTGACGACGGCGAAGCGCATCGTTGCGTGGACCAGAAGTGCCGCGACGAACAGCGACAGCAGGCCGAGCGCCTGAAGGTTCGTCCGGAACGACTGCGTCAGCCGTCCGAGCGTCCCGGCTTCGGCACCGGCCGGTTCGATCCGCGCCGCCGGTCCGAGCGTCGCCGCGATCCGCGATGCGATCACCGCCGGATCGGCGCCGTCCGGCAGCAGTTCGGGCACGAGTCGCAGATCGATCCGGTCGATCCGGCCGACGCGGCGAAACCACTCCTGCGCCGTCGCGAGGCGCGTGACCAGAACGTCGTCGAGACCGGCTTCGAGCGCACCGCCGGAGGCGATCACGCCGACGCAGACCGCGTCCGCGCGCAATCCGCCGACCTTCAACGGCAGCGTGTCGCCGACCGAGAGGGTCAAGCGCGCGAGCGTCGCCGCCGTTGCGACGAATGCGCCGGGTGTCGTCAGGAACGCCGTCCACTGCGCGACGTCGGCGGTCGTGTCGCCGGAGCCAGGCGCCGCCCACGGTCGAACCGCGCGTTCGGCGAGCGGATCGACCCCGATCGCGCGCAGCACGATCCGGCGTTCGGCGTCGGCGACGCGAACGACGCCGCCGACGGACGGTGCGGCGCCGCGCAGGCCGAGTTCGCGCACGAGCCGGTCGTGGTCACGTTCGTCGAGGCCGTCCGGCCCGCCGGTCACGACGTGCGTCGCCGTGCCCGCCACGGTCTCCGCCGCGCGATCGAACGCCGCTTCCGCCGTCGCCAGCGACGAGCGCAATGCGACGACCAGCGCGACACCGACGGCGATCCCGAACACGGCGAGCGCGGTCTGCAGCGGCCGCCGCCGGTGATGGCGCAGTCCCGACCGAACCAGCAACGACACGAACGTCATGACCTCATCGCACAGCCGGCACGAGACGTCCGTGTTCGAGCCGCAGTGTGCGCTGGCAGCGTCGCGCAGCCTCCGGCGCATGCGTCGCCATCAGGATCGCGCAGCCGGTCTCGCGCCGAACGTCGTCGAGCAACGCCAGGACGGCGTCGGCCGCGTCGTCGTCGAGGTTGCCGGTCGGCTCGTCGGCCAGCAGCAATGCCGGACGATGCGCGACGGCGCGCGCGATCGCGACGCGCTGCTGTTCGCCGCCCGACAGCACGTCGGGGAACGCATCGGCGCGGTCGGCGAGGTCGACGCGCTCGAGCAGTTCGCGGACCCGCTTCGTCGCGGACGCGTCGTCGATCCCGATCAGCTCGAGCGGCAGCGCGACGTTCTCGGCGACGGTCAGCGTCGGCAGCAGGTGGAACGACTGGAACACGAACCCGATCCGACGGCGACGCAGCGCCGTGCGGTCGAGGTCGGTCGCCGTGCGAAGTGCGACCCCGCAGACGTCGATCGTCCCGGCGTCGACGACGTCGATCCCGGCGACGACGTTCAGCAGCGTCGACTTGCCGGAACCGCTGCGGCCGACGACGGCGACGGTCTCGCCGGCGTCGATCGACACGTCGAGCCCGTCGAGCACGATCCGCACGCGATCGCCCTCTCGCACCGAGCGGCCGACGCCGACGCAGCGGACGACGTTCTGCCGTGGTGGGATCTCAGTCACGGCCGAAGTCGTCGGCGCGTCCAGGCACGCCGGTCTCGGCTTCGCGGATCTGCAGCGCGAGGTCGTCGACGAGCGCACTCGCGCCGAACCGGAACGCCGCCGGGGAGAGCCACGGCTCGCCGCACGTCTCGGCGACGAGCACGAGATGGCGCAGCGCGACGCTCGCCGAGCGAATCCCGCCGGCAGCCTTGACGCCGATCCGTCGCCCGGTGTCGCGCCAGTGACCGCGGACGACCGACAGCAGCAGCAGCACGACCGGCAACGTCGCCGCGGGCGTGATCTTCCCGGTCGACGTCTTCAGCGTGTCGGCGCCGGCGCGGATCGCGAGTTCGGCCGCGCGACGGATCGCGTCGTAGGCGCGCAGTTCGCCGGTCTCGAGGATGACCTTCAGATGTGCGCCACCGCAGGCGTCCTTGACGGCGGAGATCTCGTTCGCGACGTCGGCGAACCGTCCGGCCAGGAACGCACCGCGGTCGACGACCATGTCGATCTCACGCGCACCGGCGGCCACCGCGCGCCGCGTCTCGTCGAGCTTCTGCGCGCGGTCGATGCGTCCCGACGGGAACCCGGTCGCGACGGCGGCGACGACGACGCTCGATCCGCGCAGTGCGTCGACGGCCACCTCGACGAGATCTGGGTAGACGCAGACGGCGGCGCACGACGGGACGTCCGCGCGGCCGGGGATCGGGCGCATGGCCTTCGCGCACAGCGCGCGGACCTTGCCGGGCGTGTCGGCGCCTTCGAGCGTCGTCAGGTCGACCATCGACAGCGCGAGGCGCAGCGCGCGCAGCTTCGCGGCACCGCCGAGCGAACGCGTCGCCAACTCGGCCGCGCGCGTCTCGAGCGAAACGGCGTCGACCGGCGTCACCGGGAACTCGGCGGAAGTGGCGGACATGGCGTGCGGCGGTGGCGGGTGCGGCGGTGGCGGCGTCAGGGTCGCGCGCGTTCGGCGTCAGAACGCGCCGCCGGCGCGGTACTCGAAGAACGTCCGCGCGAACAACTTCATCTGGCCCTGGTACTGCGAGCCGAACGACAGCGCGAGCACGTGCTCGACGAGTTGCTCGACGGCCGTGCCCGGGCCGCCCTGGCTCGCGTTCTGCACGTCGAGCACGACCGACGCACCGCCGCCGGCCGCCGCGATCTCGTCGAAGGTCGCCTTCGCCTGCCGGTTCGTCGCGATCGCCGACGTGATGAACGGCTTCAACTTCGACTTCGCGCCGGTCACCGGTCCGCGCCCACCACTGAAAGGTGCCTCGTAGGCGCGCTTGACGGTCTCCAGCAACGTCGCGTGTTTGGCCGGATGCGGCGGCGCGTCACCGATCACGAGCAGCATCCGATTGGCCCCGCGCGTCCAACCCATCTCGCGTTCGAGCGCGACCTCGATCCCACGGTCGACGCTCTCCGGGATGTCGCCGCCGCCGCTCGCGATCAACTTGCCCAGCCGCTCGCGCACCCGCTTCTGGTCCTTCGTCAGCGGGACGAGCAATGCCGCACCGCCGCCCATGTCGCCGAGATCCTTGTAGTGGACGAGCCCGAGCCGCAGCTTCGGCGCGATGCCGGACAGCATCGCGACGATCTCGTCGACGGCGTCGCGTGCGGCGTCGATCGCGAGCTGCATGCTGCCGGTCGAGTCGATGACGATCGCGACTTCGAGGCCGTCGTCGCGCAGATCGAACGCGCGCTCGACGATCGTTCCGGCGACCGTGCCGGGACCGCGCTCGGTTCGATCGGGTGTCGACCACGGCGCCGGCACGTGCGTCTTCGCATTCGCCGACCACCACGCTTGCCACGCCGCGCGATCCTTCGCGCCGGCGCTCGGCAGCATGCGAGTCAGCACTTCACCGACGCGCTTCTGCACGAACTCGTTCTTGGTCTTGGACGTCCGCTCGACGAGCTCCTCGACGAGCTCCGGTGTCGCGATGCTGGCCAGCGCCTGCGGGGTCGTTCGCCGCAGCGCCTCGATTCCGAACGCGCGCAGGCGCGCATCCTTGTCGGCCAGTGCGGCCAGCACGGCCTTCGCCCCGACCGGATGCCAGTCGTTGCCGAGCGACAGCAGGACGATCGCCTTCATCGACCACGACTCGGCGGACTCGAATGCGTGGACCAGCGTGTTCGTCGCGGCTTCCCCGAGCGCCGGCGTCGGCGGCGGAGTCTGTGCGCCTTTCTGCGGCGCCTGCGGTAGGCTGCGGCCGTCGCGTTGCGCGAGCGCCGAGCCGGCCAGGCAGAGCGTCAACAAGGCGTGGACGGCGACGGTTGCGGCGGTTCTCTCGGTCATACAGTTCGGCGGATTCGGGGATCGCGGGCGGCGGAGAGTACCCGCCGTCGTCGGCAGCGCACCGGAGTAGTCCACGTGCGCCGGCAGGCAACCGCTTCCGCGCGTCGGTCTCAACGGCCGAATCGAAACGGTCGCGGCAGCAACGCGCGCAGGGTCGTCTCGACGACGACATGACCGGTCCCACCGAGGATCACGTCGAGGTCGTCGCGCGGGCCGACGAACTCGTAGAGCACCTGCCGGCACGCCCCGCACGGCGACGCCGGTTCGAGGCACGGCGTCCAGACGGCGACGGCTTCGATCTGTCGGCAACCTTCGGCGACGGCGTGGAACACCGCATTGCGCTCGGCACAGACCGTCAATCCATAGCTCGCGTTCTCGACATTGCAGCCGCGATAGACGCGCCCGTTCGCGCCCAGCACGGCCGCGCCGACGGTGAACTTCGACGCCGGTGCATAGGCGAGCGCCGCGGCCGTGCGCGCGACGACGAGGAGTTCGTGCAATGTCTGTCGATCCATCGATGCCCTTTCGAACGGCGAACGGCGGGCAGGATACGCGCGGGCTGCCGGCGGCCGGCTACCGGCCGATCGGCATGCCCCACTTCGCCATCCGACTCTTCAGCGTGCTCGGCGGGACACCGAGCAACTCGGCGGCGCCGTCCTTGCCGTAGAAGCGCCCGTTCGTGCGCGCGAGCGTGACGACGACGTGGCGCCGTTGCACCTCGTCGAGCGTCGGCCACGTCGTGCCTTCCGGCGTCGTGCCCTCCGGCACTCCGATCCGTGGCAACTCCTCGTCGGGCAACGTCAGTACCGCGCCGCTGAGCACGACCATTCGTTCGACGAGATTGCGGAGCTCGCGGACGTTGCCGGGATACGAACGTCGCGTCATCGCCTCGAGGACGCCCTCGCGAAGTTCCGGCAGCGGCCGGCGCATGCGCGCACACGCCGACGCGAGGAACGCGCGGACCAGTGCCGGGATGTCCTCGCGGCGTTCGTCGAGCGACGGCACGTGGATCGGAAACGTGACGAGCCGGTAGTACAGATCGCGGCGGAACGTGCCTTCGTCGACCATCGCGAGCAGATCGCGATGCGTCGCCGCGACGAAGCGCGCGTCGATCGACACCGGCTCGTCGCCGCCGACCGGCGTGACTTCGCGAGTCTCCAGGGCGCGCAGCAGCTTCGCCTGGACCGCCGCCGAGAGTTCGCCGACCTCGTCGAGCAGCAGCGTTCCGCCGGTCGCCTTGACGAACAGCCCTGGGCGATCCCGATCGGCGCCGGTGAACGCGCCGCGGCGATGTCCGAACAGTTCGCTCTCGACGAGCGCTTCCGGCAGCGCCGCGCAGTTGACGGCGACGAACGGACCCTCGGCGCGGGCGCTCGTCCGATGCAGATGGCGCGCGAGCACTTCTTTGCCGGTCCCGGTCGCGCCGAGCAGCAGGACCGGCGCGTCGGCGACGGCGACGCGTTCGACCTCGTGGATCGCGCGGCGGAACGCCGGCGCCGAGCCGATCGGGGTTGCGGCGTCGAAGCGCTCGAGTTCTTCGGCCAATGCCTCGCCGCGACGCCGCAGCGCTTCGGTCAGACGGCGCACTTCGTCCTGCAGCGACTCGCGGTGCAGCGCCGCGCCGACGAGGTCTGCGACCTGCTGCATCTCGACGTGCAGTGCCGCGACGTCGGCCGGCGATGCCCGCAACGCGAGATTGACCGTGCCGAGGACCGCGCCGTCGAAGCGCGCCGGAAGGCAGAAGAACGCCTGCGCGCCGGCTGCGCCGAGCATCCGTTCCTCGAGGTACTGCGGCCGTCCGTTCGCGAGACTCGCGTTGACGTAGGCG
>JAEYTU010000506.1 GCA_023433825.1 Planctomycetota bacterium | reverse complement strand
ATCGTCGCGCTGCTCGGTGCCGGCCTGCTGTGGTGGTTCGGCGGCGCGAAGGAGATCGAGGATCGCGTGCGCACCGCCGACGGGTTGCTCGTGCTGCCGCTCGGCATCGCGAACGACACCGAACGTCGCTTCGTCGCGCTCGACCCGGCGACGTCCGGGCTCGCGTTCACGAACTTCCTGCGCCGCGAGAACACGCTGCCGTACGTCTACAACGGCGCCGGCGTCGCGGTCGGCGACTACGACGACGACGGCCTGCCCGACGTCTACCTCGTCTCGCAGGACGGGCCGAACAAATTGTTCCGGCAGATCGAGCCAATGCGTTTCGCGGACGTCACCGCGGCGGCCGGCGTCGACGGCGGCGACGCGTGGGGCGCCGGCGCGACGTTCGTCGACGTCGACGGCGACGGTCGACTGGACATCTACGTCTGCAACACCGAGTCGCCGAACCTGCTCTACGTCAATCAGGGGGACGGCACGTTCCGCGAGCAGGCCCGCGAGTTCGGACTCGCGCACATCGGCGCGAGCACGATGGCCGCGTTCGCCGACTTCGATCGCGATGGCGACCTCGACCTCTATCTGCTGACGAACCGCGTCTTCAACGCGACGATCCCGAAGCAACTGCTCGACGAGGTCCTGCTGCCGAGCCGAGTCACGAAGACGATGCGGCAGATGCTGCCCGACCCGCTGATGCCGGTTCGCACCGAGACCGGCTGGGCGATCCCGCCGGGCCTCGAGGACCATCTCGCGATCCAGCACGGCCAGCCGTTCTACACCGGCCAGAAGGACCTCTTGCTGCGCAACGACGGCGGCAAGTTCGTCGACGTCTCGAAGCCGTCGGGCATCGACCATCACGGACTCGGTCTCGGCGTCGTCTGGTTCGACATGGACGGCGACGGTTGGCCCGACGTCTACGTCGCGAACGACCTCGAATCGCCGGATCGCCTCTATCGCAACAACCGCGACGGAACGTTCACCGACGTCGCCGAGGCGGCGCTGCCCCACCTCGCGTACTTCGGCATGGGCGTCGACGCGGCCGACATCGACAACGACGGCCGGCTCGACGTCCTCGTCGCCGACATGTCGAGCACGACGCACTTCAAGTCGAAGTGGCTGATGGGCGAGATGTCGAACCGCGGTTGGTTCCTCGAACACGCGCGCCCGCAGCAGTACATGCGGAACGCGCTGTTCCTGAACACCGGGACCGAACGCTTCCACGAGATCGCGTTCCTCGCCGGCGTCGCGAGCACCGACTGGACGTGGGCCGTCAAGTTCGGCGATCTCGACAACGACGGGTTCCAGGACCTGTTCGTCACGAACGGGATCCCGCGCTTCGACATGGATCCCGACCTCAACCCTCGGTTCGCGCAACTGGTTCGCGCCGGACGCGAGAAGGAGGCCTTCGAGCTCGCGCGCAACGTGCCGCCGTTCCCCGAGGCCAACATCGCGATGCGCAACACCGGCGGCCACGCGTTCACGAAGGTCGGACCGCAATGGGGTCTCGATCTCGTCGGCGTCAGTCACGGCGCGGCGTTCGCCGACTTCGACCGCGACGGCGATCTCGACCTGATCGTCAACAACCAGAACGCGCCGGCGACGCTGTACGAGAACCGCCTGACGATCCCGAACGCCGCACTCGTGCGCCTCGAGGGTCGTGGCGCGAATCGCTTCGGCGTCGACGCGAAAGTCGTCGTCACGGCCGGCGGCAAGACGCTGACGCGCCACCTGACCCTCGCGCGCGGGTACCTGTCGAGCGACGACCCGGTCCTGCACTTCGGCCTCGGCAGCGCGACGCAGATCGACGCGCTCGACGTGTACTGGCCGAGCGGTCACCGTCAGTCGTTCCGTGACCTGCCGGTGCGGCGGAAGTTCGTCGTGACCGAGCCGGACGGCCCCGCCACGCCGGACGTCCGCACCGAGCCGGAACCGACGCCGCGATTCACGACGCCGGAGATCGCGACGCACGGCCTCGACTTCCGCCACGTCGAACGCGCGTTCGACGACTTCGCCCGCCAACCGCTGCTGCCGCACCGACTGTCGCGGCTCGGACCGGGTGTCGCGGTCGGCGACGTCGACGGCGACGGACGCGACGACGTCTTCGTCGGCGGTGCCGCTGGCCAGAGCGGCCGTCTGTTCGTGCGCGGCGCCAATGGCACGTTCGCCGCCGTCGACGGACCGTGGCAGGCCGACGCCGCATGCGAGGACATGGGCGTCCTGTTCTTCGACGCGGACGGCGATGGCGACCTCGATCTCTACGTCGTCAGCGGCGGCGTCGAAGGCGACGAGGACGCCGCGGTGTTTCGCGACCGGCTGTACGTGAACGACGGCGCCGCGAAGTTCACGCCCGCCCCACCGGGGACGCTGCCAGACGTGCGCACCAGCGGCAGTTGCGTCGTCGCCGCCGACTTCGATCGCGACGGCGACCTCGATCTGTTCGTCGGCGGACGCACGATCCCGGGGCGATTCCCGTTCGCGCCGCCGAGCCGACTGCTTCGCAACGACGGCGGTCGCTTCGTCGACGCCGGCGAACTCGCGCCGGCGCTCGCCGACCTCGGCATGGTGTCGGCCGCCGTCTGGACCGACGTCGACGACGACGGCTGGCAGGACCTCGTCGTCGCCGTCCACTTCGGGCCGATCGTCCTGCTGCGCAACGACGGCGGCCGCCTCGTCGATGCGTCGTCGGCGGC
>JAEYTU010000185.1 GCA_023433825.1 Planctomycetota bacterium | reverse complement strand
CGTCGACGGCGACCGCGGTCACGCGCGACGGGTCGCGGCGGATCACGTCGCGCAGCGACGTCACGTCGGGCGCGATCACCTCGTCGGCGAGTCGCGTCGCGACGACGATCGGATGCCCGGGTCGGTCGCGGAACAGCGGCAGCACGATCGGCGTCGCGCCGTTCGCGAATCGCACGGCCAGCAGCGCCAGCGTCGCCGGATGGACGAGGCCGTGGTCGACCGGGAACGACAGGAACGCGGTGGCACCCGGCGGCAGCGCGGCGATGCCGGCGCGCAGGCTGTCGAGCATCTCGCCGTCGCCGTCGCCGTCGCTGCCGAGGACGACGACGTTCACGGCAGCGCGGACCGAGTCGGGCAACAGCGGCTGATCGGCGCGACGGACGACGATCGGTCGTGCGAGTCCGGCGGCGGCCGCGGCCGTGACGAGCCGCTCGATCAGCGTCGTGCCGTCGAACGCGAGCAACGCCTTGTCGGCGCCGACGCGTCGCCCGCGGCCCGCGGCGACGACGATCGGGACCAGCATCGGCGTCGCCATCGGTCGTCGTTCCGCGGTCAGTAGTTCGCGCCGGTCTTGCGCACGTGGACCATCGGCGCGTCGTCGCGGTGGCGGCGGCCGTCGACGACTTCACCGAACACGATCAGGTGGTCGGACCAGTCGCCCTCGCCGCGCACGCGACACGCGAGGTGCGCGACGGCGTCGGTCAGGTGCGGCACACCGACTGCCGACGGCGCCGTGGCGACGCCGGTGAACGCTGGTTCGCCGGGCGCGAACCCGCGCGCGAAGTGCGCGAGCAACGCCTTGTCGGAATCGCCGAGCACGTTGACGACGAACACGGCCGTCGAGCGGACGAGGTCGACGATCGGCCGACCCTTCTTCATCGCGACGGTCACGGAGGGCGGCTCGAAGCCGGCCTGCTGGACCCAGGACGCGAGGAAGCCGGTGGCGTCCGCGCCGGTCCCGGCGGTCACGACGAAGAGGCCGCTCGGCAGGCGGCCGAGGGCGCGGAGAAGGCCGTCTTCAGGTTTGGGGTTGGTGTTCACGTCGCGCACTACTCGGTCATCGGTCGCGATGGCCACGGATCTCGGCGAGTCGCAAGACGCAACGGACGTCGTGCTCGGCGCGGAACGGATCGGCGTCGGGGTCTTCGCGGTCGGCCATCGCCAGCACCGCGACTGGAACGGCGCCGACTTCCCGCACGGCGTCGATCGCTTTCCGCGCCGATCCGCCGGTCGTGATCGTGTCCTCGACGATGACGACGCGCTCGCCGAACGTCAGGTCGCCCTCGATCCGCGAACCGGTGCCGTGCCCCTTCGCCTCCTTGCGGACGAGGAATGCCTTCAGGTTCTGACCGGTCTCGTGGCTCAGTGCGGCGACGGCGGCGGCGATCGGGTCGGCGCCGAGCGTCAAGCCGCCGACGGCGGTCACGCCGGGGATCGTCGCGATCTCGAGCAGCATCAGCCGCGCGAGCAGCCAGAGGCCCTCAGGGTGCAGCGTGACCTTCTTCCCGTTGACGTAGAAGTCGGATCGCTTGCCGGAAGCGAGGACGATGTCGAGCCCGTCTCGGTAGGCGCGCTCACGAACGAGAGTCAGCAGGCGCTCCTTGGCGGCGCGCGGATCGAATGGTCGCGTCACGGGCTTCGTCGGTCCTCGCCGGAGGGGACAAGAGCGCGGTGAGGGTATGGTGCCTCGCCGCCATGTCCAGCGAATCGACGACCGTGGAGCCGCGCCACTTCGAGTACCTCGCCGTCCGCACGCGGCTCGACGATCGGTTCACGTCGACGCTGAAGGCCGCTGCCGTCGCAGCCGGCATTCCGCGGATCTGGATCGCCGCCGAACAGGCGAGCTTCCTGCAGGTGTTGCTCGCGAGTGCGCGGGCGCGCGAGGTCGTCGAGGTCGGCACGTTGTGCGGCGTCGCGGCGATCGCGATGGCGCGCGCACTGCCGCGCGACGGTCGTGTGCGGACGATCGAGATCGACGCCGGGAACGCCGCGTTCGCGCGCGAGTGGATCGCGAAGTCCGACGTCGCCGAACGGATCGAGGTGCACGAAGGCGATGCACGCGACGTGCTGGCGGGCTTCGCCGACGCCAGCGCCGACGCGATGTTCATCGATGCCGACAAGTCGGGCTACGCGCAGTACCTGGACCACGCGCTGCGGATCGTGCGGCCCGGCGGGCTCGTGCTCGCCGACAACGCACTCGCGTTCGGCAAGCTGCTCGACGAGGTCGCGGACGACGATCCCGACGCCGAGTCGGTCGCGGCGATCCGCGCGTTCAACGATCGGATCGCGGCGCGTGCGGACCTTCACTCCGTCCTCGTGCCGATCGGCGACGGAATGTGGGTCGGCGTGCGTCGCGACACCGATGAAAGCGCGCCGGTGCGCGCCTAGATTTCGCCAGCTCGATGCCACCCGCCCACGACGCGCAAGAGCTGACGGTCGTCGCCGACTTCACCGAAGTCGAGCGCGTCGTCCGCGCCGGCACCGACAGCGCGCGCGTCGTCGTCACGCACGGCGCCGATCGCGAGGCGGCGTTGGCCGCCGCGAGAGCGGGGATCGCTGCCGGACGCGGGCCGGTTCCGGTGACGCCTTACGACTGTGGCAAGCGGTGCCTCGTCGTGCTGCCGACCTACAACGAGAAGGACAATCTCGAAGCGATCGTCCGCGACATCCTCGCCTACCTGAAGACCGACGTCCTCGTCGTCGACGACGGCTCGCCGGACGGCACCGGCGCGATCGCCGACCGACTCGCCGCCGAAGATCCGCGGATCAAGGTGCTGCACCGCGAGGGGAAGCTCGGCCTCGGCACGGCGTACATCGCCGGCTTTCGGATCGCGATGCGACACGGCTACGAGAAGGTGTTCGAGATGGACGCCGACTTCAGCCATCCGGCGTGGGATCTGCCGCGGTTGGCGGCCGCGGGCCTGCGCGGCGATCTCGTCATCGGCAGTCGCTACGTCGCCGGTGGCAGCACGATCGGTTGGAACTTCCGCCGCAAGCTGCTGTCGCGCTGCGCCAACCTCTACGCGCGAACGATCCTCGGCGTGCGCGTGCGCGATCTGACGGCCGGGTTCCGGTGCTTCGACGTCGCGCGGCTGGCGATGCTCGACCTCGACGCCGTGTCGGCGCAGGGCTACGCGTTCCAGATCGAGATGGCGTATCGGATGGCGCGCTCGGGCGCGTCGATCGTCGAGGTGCCGATCCACTTCGTCGATCGCCGCCACGGCGCGAGCAAGATGGACGGACGGATCGCGCGCGAAGCGATCCTGCTGGTCCCGAAGCTGCGCCGTCGCGTGCGTTGAGTGGCCGCCGACGTTCGGTGAACGCGTCGCGGATCGCTCAGCGCTTCGCGCGGACGACTTCCTGCGCGTCGAGACGTTCCTGCTCGATCGTGGCGAGCATCGCGTCGGTCACGTCGCCGGTCGGGTAGTCGCCGTCGAAACAGGCGCGACAGAACTCCTTGTCGCCACCGGTCGAGAGCGCCTTCACGACTTCGAGCATCTCGTCGAGATCCTGGAACAGCAGGAAGTCGGCGCCGAGTTCGGCCGCGACCTCCTCGGTCGTCCGACCGCGTGCGATGAACTCGCGCTTGGTCGACATGTCGATGCCGTACGGGCACGGGTACAGCAGCGGCGGCGAATACGACGCGAGGTAGACCTTCTCGGCGCCCATCTGCCGCGCGATGCGCACGAGCTGTCGGCTCGTGTTCCCGCGCACGATCGAGTCGTCGAGGATCAGCACGCGCTTGCCCTCGAACTCGACGCGGATCGGGTTCAGCTTCGCACGCACCGAATCCTGTCGCTGCTTGTCGCTCGACATGATGAACGTGCGGCCGACGTAGCGATTCTTGACGAAGCCTTCGCGGTACGGGACGCCGAGCGTCTCGGCCATCGTCTGGGCCGCAGTCCGTGCCGACTCGGGCACCGGGATCACGGCGTCGATCTCGAGGCCGGTCTTGCGCCAGGCATGCGCGAGACGTTCGCCGAGCTTCAGTCGCGCTTCGTAGACCGAGATGTCGTCGAGGACGGAGTCGGGGCGTGCGAAGTAGATGTACTCGAACACGCACGGACGATGCGGGGAGTCGCCGATCCGGAACGACTGCAGCTTGCGATCCTTGCCGATCCACAGCGCCTCACCGGCGTCGAGGTCGCGGACCTTCTCGTAGCCGGCGACGTCGAGCACGACGGATTCGCTGGCGACGGCATACGAGACGCCGGCCGCCGTGCGCTTCTGACCGAGGATGATCGGCTTGATGCCGAACGGATCACGGAACGCGAACATCCCGGCATCGGCGATGACGCCGACGACCGAGTAGGCGCCCTTCACGACGCGGAAGACCTCGGCCACGGCGTCGCGGACGTCAGTCCCGGTGATGACGCCGTTCGGCGGCGTTCGCCGAATCAGCGTCTCGGCGAACACGTAGAGGACGGCCTCGAGGTCGCAGTCGCTCGCGAGGCGCGCACCGCGCTGCGGGAAGTAGGTCTTCTTCAGCTCCTGGAAGTTCGTGACGTTCCCGTTGTGCGCCATCGCGACGCCGACTGGGAAGTCGAGCCAGAACGGCTGCACGTCGAGCCCGGCGCCGGCGCCGACCGTCGGGTAGCGAACGTGACCGACGGCGAGGTTGCCGGTCAGGCGCGTCAGGTGCTTCTCGGCGAAGACCTCGCGCACGAGCCCGAGCCCCTTCTTCGCCTTGAACTTCTCGTCGAACGTCACCGCGCCAGCTGCATCCTGTCCGCGGTGCTGAATCGCGAGCAGCCCGCTGAGGACCTCTTGGATGACGTCGCTGCCGTCGGGACCGAAGATGCTGATGAAGCCGCACATCGTGTGAGGCGCGGGAGCTTACCATTCGCGCCCTTCGAATCTCGAAGACGCGGCGTGCGCCGAAGGATCGATGGTCAATCTCTGCAATGTCGACGGCGTCGTCGTTCCCGAGCGCGAAGCGCGCATCCC
>JAEYTU010000065.1 GCA_023433825.1 Planctomycetota bacterium | reverse complement strand
ACGCTGCTCCGCATCACGAAGTGATCGCCGCGCGGTGAGCCGCGCAGCGCGCGCCGTTCACTCCTTCGGCAGCAGCTCCGCCGCGAAGCGGATCGGCACGCCGAAGTTGCTGCCGCCGAACTGCGCGAGGATCGCGAAGTTGACCCCGATCACGGTCCCGGCGACGCCGAACACCGGGCCACCCGAGCCGCCCTGCGTCGTGCTGGCGTCGTAGACCATCTGCTTGTCGAAGACCTCGTTCAGCGCGCCCTGTGTCGCGACCGGCGTGATCGCGTTGCGCCGCGCCAGTTCGGCGATGACGCCGGTCAAGTCGCTCGCATTCGCGAGGACTTCGCGGAGCACCTCGGGCTCGGCCTTCGCGAGCAGTGCATTGACGCCGGTCGGGTACCCGAGCACGACGACGCGGTCGCCGCGCAGGTTGCGCGGGTCGCCGTCGAACATCGGCAGGACCGGTGTGTCACCGGCGTCGACCTGCAGCACGGCGACGTCGATCTCGTCGTTCCGCAGCCGGATCGACTTCGGATCGACGCGGATCGGCATCTGCCCGGGGAACACGACCTCGAGCATGACGAAGTAGCCCTCGAAGCCGAACTCGGTCTGCGGGCTCTTCCACCACGGTTCGGCGACGTGCCGGTTCGTCACGACGTGCCCCTTCGCCGACACGCGGAACCCGCTGCCGACGTACTCGACCCGCACCGGGTCGCCGCTGTCGTCGGCCAGTTCCTGGATCTTGCCGTCGCGCAGGATCCGGTAGCCGAACACGCCGTGAACGAGGCAGACGCCGCGGCTGTACTCGTCGAGCACCTGCTTCAGCGCCGCGTTCGACTTCAGCAGGCTGTCGACGACCGATGCGCGCTGTTCGAACTCGACGCGCAACTTCGCGACCTCGTCGCGCGACACCAACGTGTCCTGGCTCTTGCGGAACTGATCGAGCTGCGCGCGCAGTTCGGCGATCTTGCGTTCGTAGTCGGCGCGTTGTTCGCGATGCGCGACGTCGAGCGGACGCACCGAGCGTTGCGTGACCAGATACGACGCGAGGAACGTGATCCCGGCCAGCAGCACCGGCACGAGGATCTTGGTCCCCAGCGACGTGCGGCGATGCATGTCGACGGCCAGCGAACGGAGGAACGCGCCGATGCCGTGGATCTCGCGCACCTCGTGCGCGTCGGCCAGCATCTTGTGCACCGGTTTGCAGAACGCGCCTTTGTCGGCGTGGATGCGGAAGCGCGCCTTCGGCCCGCCGAGTCCGAACTCCAGCAGGTCGCCGTGGTCGAGGATGACCTCGCGCATCTGCTTGCCGTCGACGAACACGTCGCCGTCGCGCGGGCGCAGGTAGAAGCAGCACTCGTTCTCGTGGAACTCGACGTCGGCGTGGTGCCCGGCGACGCCGGGCGCATCCGGCAGCGTCAGGTCCATCGACGGGTCGGACCCGATCCGCACGACGCGCGCGTCGTACGTCGCGACTTCGCCGCGATCTGGCCCGGACAGGACCAGGAACTGTGCGTGCATCGTCGGCATCAGCGGGGGCTCTGCGTCGCGTACCAGTCGGAGTAGTCGGGATCGAGCGGCGGCAGCGGTTCGGTGCGTCGGTTGCCCGGCTGCAGGTAGTGCTCGAACCACTGGATCGTGCGCAGCAGGAAGTCCGCCTGCGCGGTGTTGCCGCGGTTGCCGTGACCTTCACCCGGGTACTGGACGTACCGAACCGGCGTCTTCGTCGCGTGCAGGACCGCGCGATAGAGCATGAACGGCTGACTCGGATGCACGCGCGGATCCGACGTTCCACCGAGCAGCAGCAGCGGTGTCCGACACTGCGCGGCGTAGGTCAGCGGGCTCCGGTCGGCGAGGTAACCCGACTGCTCGTGCGGCCACTTCTCCTGGTAGTGGACGAGGAAGAACTCGTTCGGGATGTCGCTGGTCAGCCACTTCGTCCGGATGTCGACGAACGGCACGAACGACACCGCCGCGGCGAACCGATCGCTGTGCCGCGTCGCCGCCCACGCTGCCGCGTAGCCGCCGTACGACCCGCCGCCGATCCCGACGCGCTCCGGATCGATCAGGCCGCTCTTCGCGAAGTGATCGATCGCGTCCAGGTGGTCGTGGAACTCGCCGCCCATCACGTCGCCGAAGTTCGCCTTCGCGAACTCGACGCCGTAGCCGGTGCTCGCGCGGTAGTTCGGGAACCAGACCGCGAAGCCGCGCGCGGCCAACGTCTGACCCCAGTTGCCGTAGTTCGTCAGCCACCCGTTGCCGAAGTGCGCCTCGGGACCACCGTGCACGACGATGATCAACGGCGCACGCACGCCGTCGGTGCGGGTCAGAGGGTGGATCAGGACGCCTTCGATCTGCAGACCGTCGCGCGCCGTGATCGTGACGACCTCCTGCTTCGCGAGCGGCACGTCGTCGAGCCACGGATTGGAGTTCGTCAGCCGGACGAACGCGTTGCCGTCATGGCGGTAGACCTCGAACGGGTGACGACTCGTCGACACCTTGTAGACGTCGCCGAGCGAATGCGTGCGCAACGGCGGCCGTCGCGGTGACGTCGGGCCACTGTCCGCCGTCTTGTAGACCGTGCCGATCGGGCCGGCCGCCAGCGCGAAGTCGCGGAACTCGTGACCTTCTGCCTCGGCCTCGATCGACGACGCGCCGGTCTCCGGGTCGAAGCGCATCCGGGTGCTGCGGACGCCGATGCTGACGCTGGCGCGGATCGCACCGTCGGAGCCGAACGCGACGTGATGCACGCAGCCGCGCAGTCCGTCGGTCAGCGGCTTGACGACCTTCGACGTCGTGTCGACGACGTACAGCATCCCGGCATGCGGGTCGTTGCGATCGGCGCCGGCGACGTAGGCGACGCGGCGCCCGTCCGGTGACCACGCGAAATCGCCGAGCTTGCCCGGGTTCGGGACCAGCATCTGCACGGTCGACGTCGCGACGTCGACGAGGTGCAACTGCGTGAACATGTACGAGTCGTCGACGAGGTTGCGGGGCGCGAGACCGGCGACGATCTGCTTCCCGTCGGGCGAGAAGCGATACGCATGCACGGTCTTCCCCTCGGTCAGCCGACGGATCTCGCCACCTTCGCGCTGCCACAGCCACAGCGAGTCGTGCGTCCAGTCCTCGTCGACGACGACTTGCCGGAAGCCGGCCGCGCGCGCCTTGCGACGTTCGTCGGACGGGGCGTCGGCGGCGACGAACGCCAGCGCCGATCCGTCCGGACTCCAGACGTAGTTCTTGACCCCCGACGGCGTCGTCGTCAGCCGCGTCGGTTCGACGTTCGGCTGGTCGAACGCGCAGACCTCGGCGTGCTCGGCGTCGGCGCGCTTGTGGACGACGGTCAGCCGATTCGCGCCCGGTTGCCACGCGACGCTGCCGACCGACGTCGGCCCGGTCCAGATCGGCACCTCCTTGCCGTCGACGAGCTGGAACAGGTGCAGCAGTGCCGGTCCCGCTGGCCCGCCGGCCATCCGCGGTTCGGTGCGCGTGAACGCGAGCGCGCCGTCGGGTCCGGGGAACAGCCCGACGACCTGCCGCAGCCGCATCGTCTGGATCGGTGTGATCCCCTTCGGCTTGGCCTCGGTGGCTGGCGCAGTGCGTTCGTCGGGCGTGACCTGCGCGGACAGGCGCGTCGACGACGTCAGTGCGGCGAGGGTTGCGACGGTCGCGAGCGACGCCGCGAAGAACGGGAACGCGGATCGGCGGCGGTGCGGCGAACGCGACGAAGTGGGAATCGGGTGCGTCATGTGGTGGTGGCTCTCGATGCGGTGGTCGGCCTCGTCGCGGCGCGTTTGCGTTTCGCCGCGCGGAAGCACGTGGTCAGGTGGTCGTCGACGACGCCGACGGCTTGCAGGAACGCGTAGCAGATAGTCGAGCCGACGAACTTGAAGCCGCGCCGCTTCAGCTCCTTGCCGATCCGGTCGGACAGCTCGGTGCGCGCCGGCACGTCGGCGGGCGTCGCTGGATGGTTTCGGATCGGCGCGCCGCCGACGAATGCCCACAGCCACGCGCCGAAGCTGCCGTGCTCGCGCTGCAGTGCGAGGAACGCGCGCGCGTTGACGATCGCGGCTTCGACCTTCGCCCGGTTGCGGACGATGCCGGGGTCCAAGAGCAGCTTCTCGACGCGCGCCGGCGTGAAGCGCGCGACCTTCTCCGGATCGAAGTCCGCGAAGACCGCGCGATAGCGAGCGCGCTTCTTCAGGATCGTCAGCCACGAGAGTCCGGCCTGCGCGCCTTCGAGGATCAGCATCTCGAACAGCAGTCGGTCGTCGTGCACCGGCACGCCCCATTCGTCGTCGTGATAGGCGACGTAGAGCGGATCGGCCGTGCACCAGGCGCAGCGACGGACGTCGGTCACGACCGCGGCGTCGCTCCGACCAGGGCCTCGACGATCGCGCGATCCTTCGGGATCGCTGCGGTCAGCACCTCGGCGCCGTGCGGCGTGCAGACGACGTCGTCCTCGATCCGGATCCCGCCGAAGCCGCGCAGCGAGTTCATCGTCAGGTAGCTCTCGGCGCGTTCGAAGTCGACGTGCGACGCGTGGCGGCGGCGGAACTTCTCGTTCCGCAGGATCGCCGGAACGAAGTAGATGCCGGGCTCGATCGTGAACGTCATGCCGGCGGCGAGGTCCATGTCCATTCGCAGGTACGCGGTGCCGAACTGTTCGCTGCGCCGACGCTTCGGGTAGTGCACGCGATCGCCGAACGCCTCCATGTCGTGCACGTCGAGCCCGATCTGGTGGCCGACGCCGTGCGGGAAGAACAGCGCGTGCGCGCCGCTGTCGACGAGGTCTTCGGTGCGGCCCTTCAGCAGACCGAGATCCCGCAGGCCGTCGGCGACGACCGTGCAGGCCGTGCGGTGCACGTCGGCATACGCGACGCCGGGCGCGACGGCGGCGATCGCCGCCAACTCGGCGCGAAGGACGATGTCGTAGATCTCGCGACCTTCGGCCGAGAACCGGCCGCTGACCGGCCAGCAGCGCGTGACGTCCGAGCAGTACCCGTTCGCCGATTCGGCCCCGCCGTCGAGCAGCACGATGTCGGTCTCGCGCAGCAGATTGCCGTGCGCGTGGTTGTGCAGCACTTCGCCGCGAACGCTGAGGATCGTGTTGTAGGCAGGGACGCAGCCGTGCCGGGCGAACGTGCCGTCGACGATGCCGGCCAGTTCCTGCTCGTAGATCCCGGGCCGCGTGTGCGTCATCGCCGCGACGTGCGCCTCGCGCGTGATCGCGGCCGTGTGGCGCATCGCGGCCAGTTCGTCGGCGTCCTTGACGAGCCGCATCCGCGCGATCAGGTCGACCAACTCCGGCGGGCCGACGTGCTTCGGATCGGCGAACGCGAGCTCGAGGCCGGTCAGCGCTGCGGCCGTCGCCGTCGCGACGGGATCGGCGACGGCCAGCGCCATCACCTTGCGGCCCTTCCGCGCCTTCGCGACGAGGGCCGTCAGGTCCTCGACCGGGAGGATCGCGTCGACGCCGTGTTCGACCAGCATCGTCTCGAACGACGGCACCGGACCGTGCCAGAGCGCGTCCTCCGGGGTGCGGGCCGGAAGGAACAGCGTGACGGTCTGCGCGTCGGGGTCGAACAGCGCGACGGAACCCGGCTCGGGCGCGGCGAAGAAGTACAGGAACGTGCTGTCGGCGCGGTACGGGTAGACGTTCGCGGGGTAGTTCCGCGGGATCGCGCCGCCGGCGAACAGCAGCGTCGGGTGGCTGAGATCGGCCAACAACGCGGCCCGGCGCTGCTTGCGCTGCTCGAGGGAAGGCATCCGCGAGAGCGTAGCAACGATCTGCGGCCGCCACTGTCGGGAGTTAAGGCTGCGCCCACGCGTCGCGCGGCGCCGCACACCCGTCTCGCAGGCGACTCCACCGTGAATGCGACGAACCGCACGCTCCTCGTTCTGACTGCTCTGATCCTCTGCGTTGCCGCCGCCCTGTGGCTGACGAAGGGAGGCCACCCCGACGCGCCGCCTGCCGGGTCGGGCGCCGACGACGCGGCGCGCACGGCCGGCCTCGAGCCGGGGAAGGAGGTCGAGACGAGCGCCGCGCTGGATCGGAAGGTCGCGGACACCGACAGCGGCGACGCGCGCCGGTCGGTCGACACCGGCGCGGCGAGCGCGAAGTTCCGGGTGTCCGGCACGGTCGTCCTGCCCGACGGTGCGGTCGCGGCGAACACGGCCTTGCGCTTCGTCGAGGGGGTCGTCGGCGAGGGGACGCGCATTCGAATGCCGCGGCGCGCCGATGGCGCGGTGCGCGAAACGGTGCCGAGCGGGACGCCGGTCCGCACCGATGCGGCGGGCAAGTTCGAGTTCTTCGTCGCCGCGAATGCGTCCGGACGGCTGCGGCCCGAGACCGGCGCGATGTACTTCGACGGCGACGCCGGTCACGACGGCTTCGTCCCGCCGGTCACGGCGGACCTCGATCTCGGACGGATGACACTCTCGAAGGGCGCCGAGCTGGCCGGCCTCGTTCGCGGTCCGGCTGGTGAGCCGCTGGCCGACGTCAGCGTGTCGCTGCAGCGCGGCGGGGTCGACGCGTTCCCGTTCCTGCTCGGCGGCGAACGCGCCGTCACGGCGGCCGACGGAACGTTCCGCTTCCCCGGCGTCCGGCCGGGGGCGTATCGGTTGGCGACGGCGTCGAGTCGGCACGTTCCGGCGCAGCGGTCGATCGAGGTCAAGTCCGGCGTCGCGCGTGAGGAGGTCACGATCGACCTGCAAGAGGGCGGCTTCGTCGCCGGCACGGTCGTCGACGATCTCGGGCGGCCGATCGCCGACGCGCGCGTCGCCCTGCACCGCAATCAGGAACTCGGCGCGATCACCTATCAGGGCACGCGCGCCGGCGAGAGTGCGCGCACCGATGCGTCGGGCCGCTTCGTGCTCGGCGGCGTGACCGACGCGTCGGTCACGCTGTCGGCGAACCACGGCGAACACGCGCCGATGCAGAAGTCCGACG
>JAEYTU010000055.1 GCA_023433825.1 Planctomycetota bacterium | reverse complement strand
AATGGCATCAGTCGTTCGTGCCAGGCCGCACGGCGTCGGTCTACGACTGGGTGTCGGACGTCTGCGGTGGATGGCTCGCGGTCGCGGTCATGGTCGCGCTGCGCGACGGTTCGCGGCAGTCGCTCCGCACCGTCGGCGTGCTCGCCATCGCCGGTGTCGCCGCATCGGCGCTGGCGACGTTCGGATAGCCGACGTCAGGACGGTGTGCTGTCCTCGGACGGGGACAAACACACATCGCGCCCCCCGCGATGCGCACGAGTCGGCCATTCCATCGACGTCTGCGGCGTTGGCACGGCGTTCGCGTCGAGACGCGCATGGCAACGAAGCACTTCCTGACGGCTCTCTCCGCCCTCGCCCTGCTGAGTCTCGCCGCGCCTGCTGCAGCGCAGTTGCGGATCGAGGCGAACCTCGGCAGGAACGTTCGGATCGGCGCGGACCTTCCGCTGCCGGTCGTCACGGTCGGCGGTCACCGCCACCACGATCGCCACCACGACCACGGTCGCCACCACGAAGCCCCGCGCTACCGCGTCGTCCGCGAGCGCGTCTGGATCCCCGGTCACACGCGACACGTGCACGTGCCGGCGAAGTACCGCTGGGTGCGCGATACCTGCGGACACCGGACGCGCGTCCTCGTCGAGCCCGCGCGGACGATCTGCATCGAGGAGCCGGGCCACTACGAATGGCGTGAACGCCGCGTGCGCTGCGACTGATCGCAGCGCGCGACGCCCGCTCCGCAGCTCGCTACAACGTCGCCGATGACGCAGACGAATCCCGGCGACCGCTTCGACCACCCGCTGATCGAACGCTACGCGAGCCGCGCGATGAGCGAGATCTTCTCGCCCGCGAGCCGACACGGGACCTGGCGCGACCTCTGGATCGCGCTCGCGCAGGCCCAGCGCGACCTCGGGCTGCCGATCACCGATCGCCAGCTCGCCGACCTGACCGCGAAGCGCCACGAATTCGACTGGGCTCGCGTCGCGGCACTCGAGAAGGAGCTGCGGCACGACGTGATGGCGCACGTGCACCACTTCGGCGAACTCGCACCGTCGGCGAAGGCGATCCTGCACCTCGGCGCGACGTCGTGCTTCGTGACCGACAACGGTGACCTGATCCTGTACCGCCGCGCACTGCGACTGATCGAACGCCGGCTGACCGCCGCGATCCGTGCACTCGCCGACTTCGCGCGCGCGCACCGTGCGACCGCATGCCTCGGCTACACGCACTTCCAGGTCGCGCAGCCGGTCACGATCGGCAAGCGTGCGTGCCTGTGGCTGCAGGACCTGTTGCTCGATCTCGACGAGATCCGCCGCATCGTCGCGTGGCTGCCGTGCCGCGGCGTCAAGGGGACGACCGGGACGCAGGCGTCGTTCCTGGCGCTGTTCGACGGCGATCACGCGAAGGTCCACGAGCTCGAACGTCGCGTCGTCGCGGCGATCGAGTTCCCGCGCGCCGTCGCCGTGACCGGGCAGACCTATCCGCGCAAGCTCGATTGGACCGTTCACTCGGCGCTGTCGGCGATCGCGCAGTCGACGTCGAAGTTCGGCAACGACGTTCGTCTGTTGTCGCACGAAGGCGAGATCGAGGAGCCGAGCGAGAGCAAGCAGATCGGCTCGTCGGCGATGGCCTACAAGAAGAACCCGATGCGCTGCGAGCGGATCTGCTCGCTCGCGCGCTACGTGATCGCGGCGGCCGACACGTCGGCGCAGACGGCGGCGACGCAGTGGCTCGAACGAACGCTCGACGACTCGGCCGTTCGCCGCATCGCGTTGCCGGAGAGCTTCCTCGCGATCGACGGCATCCTGTCGCTGGTCGAGAACGTCGCACGCGGGTTCGTCGTCTATCCGAAGGTCGTCGAACGCAAGCTGCGCGAGTCGCTGCCGTTCCTCGCGACCGAGGAGATCCTGATGGCCGCCGTGCGCGCCGGCGGCGATCGCCAGGATCTGCACGAGCGGATTCGCGTCCATTCACGGACGGCGGTGCAGCAGGTCCGCGGCGAAGGTCGCGACAACCCGATGCTCGAACTGATCGCCGGCGATCCGGCGTTCGCGGCCATCAAGGACTCGCTGCACGACATGCTCGATCCGATGCGGTTTGTCGGACGCGCCCCGCAACAGGTCGACGAGTTCTTGGACGGCGAGGTCGAACCGCGTCTGGCCGGTGCGGCCACGGCCACGGCCGACGAGATTCGCGTGTGAACGTCGACGACGCGCTGCTCGGCGCGATCGAGACGCACGACGTCGACGAGTTGCGCGGCGCCCTGGCCGGACGTGCCGCCGGGACACCAGTCCGCGGCAAGTCGCTCGTCACGTGGCTGACCGAGATGTACACGCGCTCGCCGCGGTTCGCGTCGTGTCTGCGCGTGCTGCTGGCGCACGGCGAACGCGCCGACGACGCGGCGCTCGCGGCCGTCCTGCTCGACGACGCCGACGCGTTGTGCGCGGCATTGGCGGCAGATCCGAACGCGACGACCCGACGCGTCGACCTCGTGTCGGCGTTCACCCCGCTGCGCGGCGCGACGCTGCTGCACGTCGCCGCCGAGTTCGGGAACGCCGCCGCCGCCGCGGCACTGCTCGCCGCCGGTGCCGACGTCGAGGCGCGTGCGGCACTCGACGCGGAAGGCGGCGACGGGCACACGCCGCTGTTCCACTGCGTGAATGCCCCCGCCAACCACGGCGCTCCGGTACTGCGGCTGCTCGTCGCTGCGGGCGCGCGCACGGACGTGGCGCTGCCGATGCTGACGTGGGGGAGGGGCTTCGAGTGGGAGACGACGTTGTTCGACGTCACGCCGATCAACTACTGCCAGGCCGGCCTGCTGCCGCAGATGCATCGCCGCGAACGCGATGTCTACGCGAACCTCGCGCTGCTGCTGGCCGAAGCGAAGCGCGCCGTCCCGCCGCTGCACAACGTGCCGAACCGCTATCTGCTGCCGCGCCCGGCGCCCGGGACGCCGTAGTCAGGCGCGCCGCGGGCGACCGTTCACACCCGCGGCCGCGGCAGTCGCCGGATCCACTGCGTGACCTTCCGCACGCGGCCCGGGTGCATCGGCGCGAACACCGCGTCGAGCCGTGCCGCCGTCGACGCGTCGACGTTCACACCGAGCGCCGCCAGCGAACCGGCCAACTGGCGTTCGTCGCGCGCGCCGACGATGGCCGTCGCGACGCCGCGCCGGGAGACGAGCCACGCGATCGCGAGCGCGGCCGGCGTCGTCCCACGTTCGCTGGCGATCGCCGTGAACGCCCGCAACCGCTCGCGGACGGCGTCGTCGTCGACCTCCTTCAACCAGTCGCTGACGGCCGCGCGGCTCTGCGGCGGCACGCCGGCGTCGTACTTGCCGGTCAGCAAGCCCCCGGCGAGCGGACTCCACGAGGCGATCCCGATTCCGTGTGCGACGCAGACGTCGACGATCTCGCGCTCGACCGAGCGGTCGAGCAGCGAGTACCGCGGCTGCTCGACGATCGGCGCCGGCGCGCGCATCTCGTTCGCGATCTTGACCGTCCACGCGAGCGTCGCCGGGTGCCAACAGCTCGTGCCCCAGTACCGGACCTTCCCGGCGCGGATCAGGTCGTCGAACGTCCGCACCGTCTCCTCGAGTGGCGTCGTCTCGTCTTCGCGGTGGCAATAGAAGAGGTCGACATGGTCGGTCTGCAGGCGCCGCAGCGCGCCGTGGACCGACGCGACCAAGTGCTTGCGCGACAACCCGCGGTCGTTCGGCCCGTCGCCGGTCGGCCAGAACGCCTTGCTCGCGACGACGACGGAATCGCGCTGGCGACCGGTGAGCCACTGTCCGAC
>JAEYTU010000012.1 GCA_023433825.1 Planctomycetota bacterium | reverse complement strand
GCGGTCATCGCCGTATCGTAGAAGACGTTAGTTTCGAACGACTTCTTGACACCTTGGAAGGCTGTCGAAAGTCCCGCGAGAATACTCACGGTGCTGGCCGGCGTCAGCACGGCTGCAGCACCAGCCGTCCCGATAGACAATATATCAAACTGCGTATTGTTTGCGGCCCTGGATGCCGCAAACTTCTCAATGTACTGGCGATAATCGTGATCCGCGACAACCAGGATCTTCCCGACGATATCGTTACGGATTGTGTCACGTTCGGAGGGTTCATCGGACTTCGTGTACCGATTGATGGCGTCGGTAAGTTCGCCTGGTAGCGACTTCTTGAGTTCAATGACCGCTAGATCCAGCCCGGATATTTCTGGGGCTGACACCGGCGCGACCGAGGTGCAGCACGCGAGGCCGGAGTAGAGAAGCAGTACGAGCGCGACCTTCATCCCGTTCAGTGCCATAGGAGTAACCCTACCGTCGAACGCGGCCGCCGCAAGTGGGTCGAAGTGCGTTTCCGGGCTGTGATTTCGAAGTCCGCGCCACTCCGTCAGATCCATCCGCCGCGTTCACGTCGACGTGGCGGTTCGCCATGCGTGGCGCGCACGCCAGAGAGCCAACCGCTGCGCGCCGGACGGGTCGCATCGGGTCGTGGCGGCGGCGCCGACACGGCGGGGATGTCGTCGTCGGTCGCCTTCGGCTGCAGCGTGTAAACGCCGGCGTGGTGCGCCATCGCAGCGGCGATCACCTCGCAGTCCCACCAGTGGTTCGCGGCGCCGCCGGGACGCGGTTGCCACTCGGACGTGCGGTGCTGCTTCTTCTGCGGAAGGAGCACCTTGTGCTCCGACACGAGGTGCCGGCAGTAGTCCGGGCCCGGGTCGGCGTGGATGCGCCACGCCCCGTGCTCGCCGCGCTTGACGCGGATGTGCCGCGCGACCTGATCCTTGAAGAAGTTCGTGTCGACGTGCATCAGCACGATCCCGCCGACGAGCCCGCGGCCGTGCCGGTTCAGCTCGACGCGTGCAGGTCGGACCGGTGATCCGATGATCTGCGCTTGACCCTTCGTCGGAAGCACGCGCGCGCGATGTCGGACCGCGAACGCGTACGACTCGTCGGTCCGATACCCGGTGTCGACGCCGATGTACCTCGCCTGGAGTCGCTTCCCCTCACCGCCGAGCCGCGGCCACGACGCCTTGACGACGTGGTTCTCGAGCGCGGCGAAGTCCGGCGCCACACCGTAGGCGACGAGCCACGACGTCATGCCACGCCCCCACGCGCGCACGACCCAGTAGAGGAGTCCCTTCTGGACGTCGACGCCGGCGGTCAGCAGCACGGCCTCCTTGGGCACGCTGCCGGCCGGATACTCGTCGATGCATGCCTCGATCAGCTCGGGGTAGAGCTTGTCGTCCTGCTCGGCGAACGGCTCGCCGAGCCAGGAGTTGACGAAGTCCATCAGCAGGTACCGATCGTCCTTGGACCGCAGGAACTGCGCGACGACTTCGGACCAGGTCTGCCAGTTGGGCACGAGTGCCGAGATCTGGAAGCTCGCGCGCGACGACGGCACGGCGCCGTGCACAACGCCGTCGAGATCCACCTCGGCTCCCTTCGGCACCCACACGCCGCGGGAGTTCATCTTGCGCTTGTGGACTTCGTCGTCGGGGATCGGCTGCTGGCACTCAACGCACTCGTACCAAGCGAGCTGCTTCCTCATGATCGTGTCGGGATGGCGCTCGCCTTCCGGCCACTTCACCTGTGAGAACAAGAGCTGCTGGTAGACGCCGCAGTGCGGACACGGCACGTGCCACCGGCGTTGATCGCCGAGTTCGAACTCGCGGAAGATCAGCCCCGCTACCGTCGTCGGCGTCGACTCGATGACCGTCTTGCGATCGTGGCGGAACGTCTTCGTCCGGTTGTGGGCGAGCATGACCGGGTCGGCCTCCTTCCCCGACTTCCGCGGGAACTTGTCGACCTCGGTGCAGAACAGGTACCGGATCGCACGCGACGCGAGCGCGGCCGTGCTGCCCGCGCCGGCGGTGAAGAGCGTCATCCGCTCGAGGCGCAGCCGGTCCTTCAGGTTGTCGTTCTTGCGCTTCGACAGTTGCCGTGCGAGGCGCGGCGTTGCGCGGCACGTGGGCTCGACGCGCTCGCCCATGATCTTCGCCACTTCGTCCTCGTCGGGCATGACGAGCAGCGCCGGGCCCGGATCGACGTCAGCGACGTAGCACAGGCAGTTGAGCAGGACCTCGGTCTTGCCGACCTGCGCTGCGAGCATCATCGCGAGCATCTCGACGTTGGGATCGCAGAACGCGTCCATCATCCCGACGAGGTGCGGAGCGAAGTCGTTGCGCCACTTGCCGTACTTCGACGCCGTGCCCTCCGCGATCACGCGGTAGGCCTCGGCCCACTGCGAAACCGTCAGGTTCTCGACGACGCGCGCGGCGCGCCGCTCGGCCGGTGACCAGTCAGGCCACGTGGCCGGTCGCCGGGTCGATCGGCGCTTCGCCGTCGAGGACGTCATCGGGAACCTCGTCGAGCCAAGGGAGCGGGGAAGCAGTCGCGATGCCGCGCAGGATGTCCTTCGCTTCCTGGAGTACGAACGCGTGCACCTGTTGCTGGTCCTTCCCCGCGATCTCCGTGGAGATGCGCCGTGCGAGTCCCAGCAGCGAGCGGCGGAAGAACAGCATCCGCGCGATGTGGTCGCGCTCGACGTCGTCGCGCTCGAGCAGCTCGCGCTTGCGCTTGCGGAGATCCAGCTCGAGCAGCTCGTTCTTGCGGCGCCGGAACAGCGCTTCCTCGTGACGAATGTCGATCGCGCCGCTCGTGCCGGCCGCACTCTCGAGCGTCGCGCCGCCGGCGGGGTTGCGGCCGGGTGCGCGCTGCTTGCGGCGATCGACGCGCGCCGCGATCCACGCACGGGTCGCCTCGACGTCCCAGCCCTTCTCGTCGCGACCGGGCATCCCCTCCGTGCGGTAGAGCATCAGCGTGCTCTTGGCGAGGCCAAGGGCGCTGGACAGCTCGGCAATCGACCGGACGTACTGCTCCGTCATCGCTCACACGCGTTCGACGCAACCTATTGCGGCAACAGGTCTAACGATCGAAATTGGACCAAGAAACGGGCGAAAACGAGCGGCCGGGCGCAACCCCGGTCGACGGAGGGGGGAAGGACCCGGGCGCCCCTCCCTGCCCCCTTTCGCCCTGGTCGGCAAGGGTGCCCGGGTCCGTCGCCCTGCCATCCCGTCATAGCGGTCATTGTGCTGCCTCATTGTCATTGATGCCACGATCATTGACTCACGTCGTCATTGCGTCCGCCGCGACCGGCCACCACTCTGACCAGCGCCAATCGAAGCCAGGCGTCGCTGTGCGCGTGGATCGCAGCAGGCCGAGAAGGTGCGTGCACCGCGCTTCGAGCGCCGTGTCGTTGTCCTCGCGCGCAAGCTCACGCGTCGCGAGCAATGCAGGCGCAGACCATAGGGCATAGTCCGCGCCGTCGCCGTACTTCACATTGAGCCAGAAGTTGATTGGCACTGGAGGCTGCGTGCCACCAGGTGGGCGCAGCTCCAGCAGCTCCTCGTCTGTGAGAAGCCTTCCAGCGGGATCGCCAATCCACACTGCATCAATCGCCTGGATAGGCCCAACGTCATGCCAGTGACGCGCACGTGCACCACTGCTCTCGCCCACAATGAACTCGAAGAACGAGAAGCGCTTGGGCACCTCCATGGAGTGGAAGACCGCGCGGCCCTCCATCCACCCGACGATCCGACCCCGCGCGCCGCTGCGCTCGCCCACGACCCATTCGAATCGACTCGGCTGCGTGCCGACCCAGAAGCCCTGCCCCTCGTCGTAGAGGTTGCTGACCATGATCGTCGTCGACCGATCCTGCCAGCCGTGCCACGCGAGCGTTCGTCCGACCTCGAGCGCGAGGAAGCGAGCGTTCGCGTCGCCCGTGCGCCTGTAGAGCGCGAAGCAGCCCATGACCCCTTGCTGCTCCATCCACAGGTGGAAGTACGGGACGGTGAGGTTCTGCCCCGGCAACGTCGCGCCGGCGAACAGCTTCATCGGCGCGTTGAATTGGCCGAACCACTCCTCCTCGCGCAACCGGCGCATCTTCAGGACGGCCTCTTCGGCGAGCTGCGGCCGATCCAGCACAGACAGCAGGTGCGCGATGCTGAGGTTGACTCGACCGATGCCTCGCGGCGAATCGAACAGGTAGAGGTTCTGATTGCCGCCCTGCGAGGGCGGGATGTTCGACCACATCGCAAGGAGCGTTTCGCAGTGGTGCTCGACCTCCTCCTCGAGGAACGGGTCGCACGAGAGCAGCGCCGAAAACACGATCGCGTTGATGCTGTAGTGCGACGGGATGTACCCGCGCGCGGCCGTCTCGCCGACGTTGATGTCCTGCGTCTTGCCGAGCTTCTGCGGCGACGTCGAGTGCGGCCGTCCCTCCCACAGGTGCAGTCCGGGTCGGTATGTCGTCGTCCGCAGCACGTCGAGGTTCGCTTCGCGGATGTGCGTGAAGCGAGACCCCTCGCGGTAGAGCTCGCGTTCCATCGGCAGCAGCCAGAACGGCTCCGCACTGCGCGCGATCATCCCGAAGCGTGTCACGCCGAACTCGGGTTGCGTCGCCGGGTCCGCCGGCGCGCGGAAGTTGCCGTACAGGTGCAGCTCCTTCGTCGTCCCGCCGAACCACTCGTTCGCGTCGACGAAGCCCGGGGCGTTCAGGTCCTGCTGCGCCTGCGTGAACGCGGCGCTCTCGATCTGTTCCTGCGTGGCGAGCCAGGGCGGCGCGTCGGCGACGAAGCCGAACGCGCCGAAGCTGCCGTGGTCCGGCCAGTTCTTCGAGATCCCGCGAGCCTCCTGCACGAGCTCGGCGAGCGCCGTCGCCGTTTCGATGCCGGACGCGAGCGGCGTGGGCGTGTCGAACACCATCACGCCCTTCACCCACTGCATCTGTCCGTCCTTCCACGTCGGGCCGACCGGGTGACCGCTCGTGCGGACGATGCGCAGCTTCGTCACGCTGCCCGACGTCGACGTGCCACGAACGCGCGACGGCGCATGCCGGATGGCGACG
>JAEYTU010000478.1 GCA_023433825.1 Planctomycetota bacterium | reverse complement strand
GATCGCACTCCGCCCATTCGGCGTCGACCGACACAATGGTGCGATTGCGCGGGCTCGAGCCCCAGCGCGTATCAGTCACATCACGAAGCCGCGACCAGTTCAACCAGATCGGAATGAACCGTCGAGGTTTCGGCACCAACGTCTCGTCGGTCGTTCAGACATCACGAGTGCTGAACGGTCCTGCGATTGCCACCGTGGTAGGCGCAATGGAGATTGGACTCACTTCGAACGCGAGCGTCAACGAACGGTGCGTCCGACGCGTCGCGCGCGCGAGTCATCGGAGATCGATCCAGAGGGTGTCCTTGCCCGCGTTCGAGACCTCGTGTGCGACGGGCGGACTTCCGACTGCACCGATCGAGACCGTCGTGGTACCCGGTCGGAGGTGAACATTGTCGATCCGAGCGACGCCGTTCGAAGCGGTGCTGACGTCGAACTGTCGCCGCTCGGTATGGCCTCGACAATTCCGGAACTCGACGACCCACGGACCTCGGTGGGAGGTTCCCATTCGGACGCGGATGGCGCCACGCCAGCAAGGGCGTCCGAACAGCCGTACATGTTCGCGCTTGCCGGGGCGGACCTCGACCGTCTGCGGATCGAAGTCGATCAGCGAGTGGTCGCCCGGCCGGAGTGAGTAGCGGGCCGGCGCGAGGTCGTCGAGCTGCCATTCGCCGAAGCTGCCCTTCCACATGATCGCCGTCGGCAGGCGGTCATGTGCGATGATCAGACCGACGAGATCGTTGTCGACCTCCACACCGGCGGGTGGTTCCAACGTGCCGTGAATCGATGCGGGCCGCTCCACGGCCACCTGGCCGAGGTCTTGGACCGCCTTCGCGGCGACCGACACCGTGCCGACCTCGTGCAACAGGCCGCCACCGCGTGGACTGACGGCGATCTCGTACGTGCCACTTGGGACCGATGCTCTCGCACGACCATCGGGGCTGCCGCAGAAGAACGAGAGCCAGCCGGCCTTCTCCCCGGGCGCCCGTAGGCGTAGCCAGTAGCTGTCCACCGGGCGGTCGTTCGTGTCGACGACGACGAGGCAGATCGTGCCGTGACCCACCTCCAATTGTTCGAGATCGATGTCGACGAACGCAGGTAGGTCCGACCCCGGCAGCTCGTACGGCGCGGTAATGCGCTCGGGATCCGGTGGGGGCTCGACCAGCAGGCCCCAACCGGGTCCCTCGGGCCGTGCGATCGTGAATCGTCCGTCGGGATGACTGGCGAGCACGTCGAAGTCTCCGTTCTCCCAGTCCGCGCCGTTCCAGCCCCTGATCGTCCCGCGAACGCGGATACGGGCACCGGGGACCGGGACCGCTCCCCGACGTACCGAGCCGGTGATCGTGTCGCCACTCAAGACCAACTGGGCCTCCGCGATCCCTCCCGGTTCGACCGTGAGCCGCTGCGTGCCGGATCCTCGGGCGGGATGAAACGCGCACACCTGGATTCCTGCGCGCGGTACGACGCTCGACGGGTTCGTGCCGGCGCGCAGTCCACGCACGACGAACCGTCCCAACGCGTTCGTCATGGTCCTGCGTGGGGTGTCGTCGTCGGCCGCCGCTTCAACCTGGGCTCCGCAAACACCGACGCCCGCTTGGTCGATCACGGTTCCGCGCACGATCGCTTCCGCGACCATCACGACTTCGATGCCGCCCTCGTAGTCGGCTGGCTCAAGACGCAGCCAGCAATCGGCGAGCCCGTCCCTGCGAGCGAGCAGTCGCCCCGGTTCACGGCGCAGGGCCAGTGAGAACCGACCTTCGGTGTTACTGACCGCGGTCTGCGGCGCCGGCGCTCGCGTTAAGAAACCGCGGTGTCGCAAGCGCCTGGCGCCCGAGTGCCACGTGATCGTGACGTCCGGAATCGGGCGCCCGACCTCATCGACGACGCGGCCGGGGACGACATCGGATCCACGCACGCGTTCGATCGTGAAGTCGAGTCTCCAGACCGCCTCGGTAGCACCGGCATCATCGCTCGGCACCGCCGCGGTGACGGGTAGCTGCTGCGTCGCGAGCCAGCCGTCCTTGGCGACCGACACCAAGTCCCGCGCGTCGAACGAGTCGACGACCGCGTGGCCACTGCCGTCCGTGACCGCCGCGAGGTGGACCTGGCGATCGTCCGCCTTCGAGGCCATGCGGATCCCTGCCTGATCGACCGGTCGCCCGTTCGGATCCGTCACCGCGATCGAGATTCGCCGAAAGTGCCGCACCACGAAGTCGACCCGCGCCGGCCCGTCAGCGTTGTTCGCCGACTTCGTCTGTCCGGCGACCGTCACCAGGAGCGCATGGCCCCGGGGTAGGTCTTCGACGAACCAACCTCGCGAGTCCGTGGTTCCGTGGTGAGCTTCGGGATCGCTGTCGATCCTCCAAACGACCGTCATCCCGGGGACCGGAGCCCGTGCCTCGTCGAATACACGGACAATCAGGCCACTTTCCGTCGCGGGGGCGGTGGCCAGTTCGGATTCGTCGTCGACCTCGGCCCTCCGTTGATTGGACAGTTCATCGGGCGCTCGATCGAGAGCCGGGATGTCGTTCGCGCCCCCCGGGGTTGCGCCAGCGCGCGCCGAGGGAATGCGTTCGATTGGTTCGTCCCGGAGGAGCCACCATGTCGCCCAGGCGAAGAACACGACGATCGTCGTCCACAGGATCCGCGACCGGCTGCGTGCGCTCATGCGGTGCGCGCGTTTATTCCGCGAGTCTTGGGCCAAGTGAGCTTTCGGGACAGCGCCCACGCCGCGCCAATCAAAGTCAGGATTGCGGCGCTCAGCCTGCGCTTCCGGCCCTTGGTCTTGGTGGCCATGGCGGGCAGGGTGTCACCACGGGTCTCACCACGTCAAGCGCAGAGGCCTCCAGACTCGAAGAACGCCGTCCCCGGTAAACCCCCGAGAACGGCCTCCCCACGGTCTCTGTCGCACTGGTGCCGAAGGCGGGACTTGAACCCGCACGCCCTTGCGGGCGGTGGATTTTGAATCCACTGCGTCTGCCATTCCGCCACTCCGGCGCAACGGCGCGGCACTCTAGCCAGCGCTTCCGTCCGGCGCCACGAGTCGCAGGAGCCCTTCTTCGCGGAGCGCGCGCGCGCGCTCGACGTCGCCGCAGAGTCGGAACACCTCGGCGAGGACGACGACGACGGAAGGTGTCGGTCCGAGCGTTCGCGCGGCGCGCTGGGCGGCGCGCATGGCCTTTCGGTGATCGCCGGCGCGTGCGTATTGCCGTGCGACGATCAGCAGCGTCCCGGCCATCGGGCATGCCTCCATCAGCTCGCGGGGCGACATGACGTCGGGCGTCGTGTCGAGCAGTCCGCCGATCGCCTCCAACCCACGCGTCGAGCGCGTGCGCCCCCACTCACGAATGGCTGCCTTCGGATCCCCGCCGGCCAACGCCACGCGACCGGCCAGCAGCCCCGGTTCGTCGGCCTCGGGATCGGCTGCGCGCGCGCGTCGACAGCAACTCTTCGCACGCGCCAAGTCCCCCGCCGCCAACGCCTCGTCGCCGGCGGCGATCCAGTCGGCGACGAGTCGCTCGCGCGCGGCGGGGCGCGCCGCCGGCAGCGTGTACTCGAGGACCTCCTGCTGCGCCTCCGCGGCTTCGGTCCAACGGTTCTGACTGGCCAGGAAGTCGCGGAACAATCCCCACAGGACGGCATCCTTCTGGTGCATCGCGACCGCGTCGCGCAGTTCGCGCTCGACGGTCTGCGGCAGGATCTCGCCCTGTGCGATCCACGCACGACAACGCAACTGCGCCACGCTGCGCTTCCACTCCGGCGCGACGTCGGAATCGCGAATGCGCGTCAACCACGCGAGCGCCTCGTTGGGGCGCTCCTCGGCGAGCGCCAGCCGCGCGAGCTTCAGGCACGCATCCGTCTGGATCGCCGGGTACTCGGCGGGCACGAGTCCGGGCCGACGTGTGACCGTTCGGAACAGCGCCGCGGCGCGACCGGTCTCGCCACGCAGCAGCGCGTCGATCGCATCGAGATGGCGCCGGAGCCGCAGCGCCGTCCGCATCCGTCGAATGCGCCCGCCCAGCAGACGCCACGCGACGATCGCCGTCACGACGAGCAGCACGTTGACGAGGAGCAGCCGCCCGACCGGGTTGTCGAACAGCGGAGTCGCCAGCCGGACGATCCCCTCGAACCCACGCACGACGAGGTTCAGGACCGGTTCGAGGAATGCGACCAGCACTGCGATCAGCAGCACGAGGATCAGCAACCGCGCGACCGGGCTGCGCGGCAGCAGGATCTTGAACGGCGCCATCACCGAACGGCGGACGAGGTCACCCAACCTGGCCATGCTCGCCTCCGGTGTTCGGTGTCGTCTCGTCGCCCGCGGCGATCGCGTCGGCGATCCGCTTGCGCGTCTGTTCGAGTCGCAGCTTCAGGTTCGCATCGGTTT
>JAEYTU010000700.1 GCA_023433825.1 Planctomycetota bacterium | reverse complement strand
GCCCGGTGGGCAGCGTGCGATCGGTTTGGGCATGTGTGTTCGCGACGAACGTCGCCGCGACGAGGGTGGAGAGGGCGAGAGAGATGGTGGTTTTCACGGTTGCGTGTTCGCTCGAGCGAGGAAAGGTCAGGATCAGGTATCGGGAATCTTGCGGTGATCCAGGCCGCAGCCCGCACGCGCGGGCGAGGTGGGGCACGATAGGGACTCCTGGCACGTACGGAAGGCCCGCAATCAGCGAAGCGTTCGCCCGGTGCCTGGCAATTTCGTCCGACCGACGCAACGCGCCACACAGTCGATAGAGTCCGCCGCCTGCGTGGAAGACTCGCCGCGCCGGGCGACGAGTGCGCGATTCCGTGTGCGATGACGAGGCGAGGATGACGAGACCGCGAACGCTGCCCCGGTCGTCGGCGCGCATGCATCGGAGGATTGCGCTTGCCGTCCCCAATCTCGAATCCCAGCGAACGCCGCGCGCCGTCGCGCCGTTCGCCCGCCGCCCCATGCCTCGGAGTCGTCGATGACCCACCGGACGAAGGTGCGCCGCGCTGCCGGCGCCGTCCCGATCCTGCTCGTGCTCGGCGTCATCGCAACGCTGAGCGGGCTGATGCTGTTCAGCGGCGAGCCGCCCCCGCCGAGTGGCTCGGACGCGACCGAGATCGCCGATGCGACGTCGACGTCGTCGGAGTCGGACGCGACCGGCACACTGGCCCCCACCGACGCCTCCGCGTCGCGCACCGAGGTCGCCGCGCCGACGAGCGACGACGGCACGACGAAGAAGCCCGCCGCGAAACCGCGCAAACGTCGCGCGCTGGCCGTGCGCGTCGTCGACGCCGACGCGGCACCGGTCGTCGGAGCAACGGTTCTGTGGATCCCCGGCGGGCAGCATCTGGTTCCTGCGAACCTCCAGCCCTGGATGCGTTCCAACGCCGAACTGATCGCGGCTGCCGACGAACACGGCAACCGGAACACGTCCGACGCGAACGGCGACGCGGCGATGCAGGCCGAGCGAGTCAACGGGTTCGTGATCGCGTTCGACGACGAGCACGGGTTCGGCGTCGAGTACGCGTCGACCGACGCCCTCGACGCGAACATCCCGCTGGTCGTCACGCTGTATCGCGGCGGCACGGCGACGGTGGCCGTCCGTCACCACGACGGCGAGCCGGCGAAGGGCATCGCGATCCTCGCGTTGGCCAAGTCGACCGACGATCCGGCGCAGCGATACCGGATGTCGACGGCACTCGGCACGACCGACGACGCGGGCAGGATCGCAGTGCCGCGCATCGGCTACCTCGCAAGGCATGTCCGCGCCGGCTCGCCGTATCAACGTGCGCACGCGGGACCCCCGCGCGACGGGCCACCGTTCGAGCTCGTTCCGCAGATCCTCGGCCTCGACGACGTGCGATTCGCGATCGACCCGTCGACGCCGCCGTCGATCGAGCCGCCGATCTGGCGATTGCCGCCGATCGGCACCATCGAACTCGTCGGTCCCGACGACGTCGATCTCGGTCCGACGCGCGGTCATCTCCAGCGCGTCGTCCCGTCAGCGTCGCGCAACGATCCGCAACTCGTTCCGGCGATGCGCAACGTCTCGTGGAACGACAAGCCGCTGCCGCACGAAGTGCCGGTTGCACTCGGGATCCGCGTCCGCGGTTCGGCTGCGTCCACCGCACCGGGGGCTGCGCAGAACCGGCAATGGATGGTCGACGGGATCGGACCGACGACGCCGGGCCAACGACTGCGCATGACGTTCACGCGCCCCTCGACGCAGTACGTGACGGGACGCGTCGTCGACGCCAACGGCAAGCCGTCGAACGCGCACTGGGTCGGCATTCTGGGGTCCATTCCCGGAACGACTCCGGGACGTTCGCTGCAGCAGACGTTCCACCTGACCGGCCAGCTGACCGACGGCCGCTTCGCGCTGCCGTTCAGCGGACAGGGCGGCGACCGGGACGCGAACGCGAACCGCGAACCGCCGCAGGCGACGCTGACCGTGCACTTCCACGGCCAGGAAGTCGCCAGCGCATCGCTCGGCACCGTCGTCCTGCCACGCTCCGGCGACCTCGATCTCGGCGACGTCATGGCGCTGCCGCTGCCGTGCGTGATCCGCGGCGTCGTTCGTCGCGACGGTGAACCACTGCAGGGGAACCCCCTCTCGGTGCACACCTACGACGACGCACGCAAGCAGTGGCGGCACTGGTTGCAGGTCGGTTCGGCGGAGGACGGAACGTTCGAGTTCTTCGGTCGCGATCCGAAACGGCGTTTGCGACTCGTCGTCGAAGGCAGCGCGTTCCAACCGATCGATCCGATCGAGTTCACGTTCGGCGCGAAGGACGTGGCCATCGATCTCCACGTCGGCGCCGAACTGCGCGTGCTGCTCGTGCTGCCGCTGCCGAGTTCGGGCCCCCCCACGCATGGCGGTCAACCACTGGCTGCGCCGACACCGATCGTCACGATCACTCCGCTCCCGCAGGCTGGTGACGGCGCCTCGCGTACCCCGCGCGGCGGACAGTGGACGACGCTCGGCGCAGGCTGGCTCGTCGGGCATCAGCAGAACGGACTGACGCTCGGCACGTACCGGATCGACGTTCGGTCGCCGCTGGTCGCCGATCCGTTGCACACGGAGACGGTCGACTTGACGCGCCTCGGCGACGGACCCGACGACGTGCACGTCGTTCGCGTCGATCTGCGTGAGGCGCTGGCGACGATCCGACTGCACGTCGAGTACGAAGGCGGCCCGCCGCCGGCGAATGCGCGCGCGCGCGTCGTTGCGGGTCCGAACGAGGCGTTTGGGACGAACGTGGAGCGAAGCCCGGTCATGCTGCTGGTCCCGCGCGGTGGCGTCGACGTCGCCGTGCACGCGCCGTTCGGTCGGCAGATCGTGCGATTGCCGATGCTCCGCGAGGACACGACGGTGCGGCTGGCGTCGATCGCGGTGCACCCGTTCGAGTTCGTCCTGCCGGCGAGCAGCCAAATTCCGCAGACCGTGCGCGCGAGCATTTCGGTCCAGGCGACGACCGGGTCGCTGCAACGGCAGGCGACGTTCGGACGCAGCGGTCGCGCGCAAGTGCAGCTCGCCGGCGGCGCGAGCTACCGCGTCACGGTGTCGCTGCGCGGTCCCGGTGGCTCGTCGCAAGCCGTTCCGATGCCGGCCGAGATCGACATCGGCGCAGGCGCGCCGGACGGCCCGATCCAACTTCGGTTCGACGCCGGCGTGCTCGAAGCGGCCATCCAGCAGGCTGCGATCAAGAAGTCGTAGGGCGGCGCGCGTGCACCGGTCGAAACCTCGCCGCACGGCGCACCGCGTCGCGATCGTCGTCGGAATCGTCGCCGTCGCCGTGATGACCACGTTGCTGTGGATGGGTTTCGAACCGCGTTCGCCGGGCGACGCAACGCCGAACGTCGACACGACGTCGTCGACGTCTGCGTCCGCGTCGGCGTCGAAGTCGGACGCGGCGACGACGAACGCACGGCCCGACGGCGACGCGACTCGCACCGAGTTCGGTGCGAGTTCCGAACGCGGCGGTACGACGCAGCGACGGCGACGACCGATCACCGTTCGCGTGATCGACGTCGACGGCACGCCGATCGTCGGCGCGACCGTGCTGTGGACGCCGGTCTCAGACGATCGCCCCGCGTCGCGAGAACCATGGCTCCGCTCGCAGAAGGAGCTGATCGCGGCGGCGGACGAGCACGGCAGCCGCAGCACGACCGACGCGAACGGGCACGCCACGGCGCGCGTCGAGCGAGTCGCCGGACTCGTCGTCGCGTTCGACACGAACGCGTTCGGGTGCGAGCCACTCTCGGTCGACGGCATCGACGCGGACCTTCCGCTGCTCGTGACGGTGTTTCGGAGCCATCCGGTCACGATCGCCGTGCAGCACGACGACGGCGCTCCGGCGGTGGGGATCGCGGTCGTTGCCGTCGAACGGCGGAATGCGCCGTCGCCGCGTCCGCCCGCGATGCCGCCGTCGGTCGGCACGACCGACGCCGCGGGTCGGATCACGCTCGCAAACGTCGGCTACTTGGCGGCGCAAGTTTGGGAGCAGTCGCCTTTCCCCGCGGCCACGATGGCGCGTGGCGACAAGTTGCGGCCATTCGATCTCGTGCCGTCGATCTTCGGCCTCGACGCGCGTTTCACGATCGACCCGAGCCTGCCGCCGCCGCGCGAACCGCGGCTCTGGCGACTGCCGCCGATCGGAAGTGTCGTCATCGTGCCGCCGACCGGCTCCGACC
>JAEYTU010000698.1 GCA_023433825.1 Planctomycetota bacterium | reverse complement strand
GCCGGGGCCGCTGCGCGCTTCGCCGGCGCCGCCGCGGGGCGGGCTGCGGGCTGCGCGGCACGCGCTCCGGACGCTTGGGCCGGCTGCGGTGTCGCACGGCTGCTGCTGCCGCGCTGATTCATCTTGTCGATGCTCTCGAGCACCATCCCCGCCAGCACCTTCAACGTCGGGAACACGCCCTCGCCGGTGACCGCGACCGCCTCGAAGGTCGGCACGCCGAACTTGTTCATCTGCTTGTCGAGTTCGGCGACCGGCAGCGCGTTCGGGTGGTCGCGCTTGTTGTACTGAATGACGTGCGGAAGCTCGCGGATGTCCTTGCCGTACTCGCGCAAGTTCTCGATCAAGTTCTCGTAGCTCTCGATGTTCTCCTGCATCTTCTCGCCGTCGGAGTCGGCGATGAAGATGACGCCGTCGACACCCTGCAGGACGAGCTTGCGCGTCGAGTTGTAGTAGACCTGACCAGGCACCGTGTAGAGCTGGAACTTGGTCCGCATCCCCGCGATGTTGCCGAGGTCGAGCGGCATGAAGTCGAAGAACAACGTGCGGTCGCCGTCGGTCGAGATCGACGTCAGCTCGCCCTTGTTGTTGTCAGGAGCCTTCTGGTGAACGATCTCGAGGTTGGTGGTCTTGCCACTCATCCCGGGGCCGTAGTAGACGATCTTGCAGTTGACTTCCTTCAGGGCGAAGTTGATCTGAACCATTGGTCTGCGTGCTCCTGCTGATCGAGCAGCGGCCACCGCCGCCGTCGTCGCATGTTGATCGGCGTCCGTGCGCGCCGCCTTGAACCTAGTTGTGCAGACGACGCAGCTGCGGCGCCCGAGTGACTCACATCGAGATCTGCGCCGCGCGGCGCACGCGGCGCGCCGCGTCCTGGATCTCTGGCAGGATCCCCTCGAGCCCCGCGAACTGGTCCGCGACGACGACGAGGAACGACTCACCCAGGTCGGTCAGCACGACCTTGCCGTGGGTGGAATTCATGACGAATCGCGAGAACGAACCGAACCCGCACTCTTCGAGCGTCTTGCGGGTGGTCGCGATCAGGAAGGACGCCAGGCCGGCGACGACGTCGTCGGCGATCCGACCGCGCATCGCGCTGCACACCATGATCCCGTCGCCGGTCACGAGTGCGCAGCCGAGCACGCTCGGGAGAGCGTTCAGGTCGTTCAGGATGGCTTCGATGTTGTTCATCCGCCGCGCGCCTCCGTCGCGTAGAGCGAGCCGGCAACCAGGTCCTGCAGATCCGCGAGCACACGTTCGGTGTTCGTGCCGGGATCGCAGAGGACGGCTGCGGTGACCTCGCCGTAGCAGCACAGACAGATGTGGCCGAAGCTGCCTTCGACGATCCCCTTGCTGAAGCTGCCGATGTCCATCTTGCGTGCCGCGCGCTGCGCAGACTTCGAGACGACGCGAACGGTTCGCAAGAACGTGTCCTTGCCGTCGCGGATCTCGCCCTTCACCAGCGCCTTGCTGCCGCGGATGTACGCCGCCTTCCGAACGCCCGCGACTTCGGCGATCTGGGTCAACGCGTCGCGGATCGAGTGGATGCCCGCCTCGCTCGCGACCCGAATCGGCTGCTGCGGACGTTCGCGAACCAGCGGCGGGTGCGCCAGCACCCCGGTCGTCTCGACGTCGTGGAACAGCACCTCGAGGTTGTCCTCGCCAGCGGACGCAGCCGTCGACGCGACTTCCTTGTGCAGCGCGAGGATCTCGGGATCGTCGCCGACCATCTCGCGCAGCAGTTCGAGATGGTGCAACGCTTGCGACGCAGCACCGATCCGGAACAGCACCTCTCCGAGCAGTCGGTGCGCCTTCGCATTGCCCGGGTCGAGCTCGACGACGCGGCGGAGCGACGACACGGCGCCGAGCCCGTCGCGCGCCGACTGATCGCGGTAGAACGTCGCGAGCCGGCCCTTCGCCAGGATCAAGTGGACACCGTCGTCGTCGGGAAAGCGCCGGACGCACTCCTCGCACGTCCCTTCGACGGCTGCGTAGTCACCGAGTTCGAGGTACAGCGCGGCGAGCTCGCGGTAGAGCTTCGGGTGTGCCGCCTTCGCGAGACGCGTCCGCAGGTCCTCGATCTGCCCGTTTACCTGACTCTTCTTCGCGAACTTGCGGAGCTTGCGCAGTTCCTCGGAGGTCGGGAACAGCGCGAGGCCCTCGTCGGCGACGCGCAGTGCCTCGGCGGTCACGCCCATGTTGATGTAGACCTGACCGAGATCGACGAACGTCGTCGGTGACGGAGACTCCTTGGCGCGCTGCTCGAGTCGCCGCAGCTCTCTCCAGATCTTCAAGCGCTGCAACAGCTTCAAGTCTCTCTCCCCTCGGTGGCGAACGCGCCGACGACGCGTGCGACCGACCAGTATCGACAGCCCCGTCCCATGAGTTGACCGCTCACCGCAACCGGTGGATCTCGCCGCGAGACCCCGGCACCCAAACCGCGGCCCCGTCGGTGGCGATCGGCCCCGCGAATGCCCCGCCGTCGCGGAACTCCCACACGACCTCCAAGGTCCGACGCTGCATCGCAAGCAGCAGTTCGGGCCCGCGCGTCTTCTGCTTCGGTTGCGCTTCGCCGCGCACGGTCAGGTAGACACGCTCCCCGGTCAGCACCGGGCCGGAGACACGTTCGTTCGGCAGCTTGGTCGCAGCGAGCTGTCGACCGTCCTCGGTCGCGAGGACGAGCAGTCGATCGTCGGAACCGAGCACGTAGATCTCGTTGCCGTCGATCGCGATCTCGTCGTCGCGCACCGCACGGCCGAGCCCAGCGGTCCACAGCACGCGATCACCGGAATCCGACATCGCGATCAGTCGCCCGTCGGCGGTGCCGACCAGCACTCCGCCGGCGAACGGACGCGCGCCGGTCGTGCCCTGACCGTCGAATCGATGCCGCGACAGCACGCGACCGTCGGCCACGTCGACGACGACGACGGCGCCATTGCTCGTCACGACGCGAACCGTGCGTTGATCGAGGGTCGGGATGCCGACGATGCGTCCTTCGACGGAGCGGAACCACAGCAGCGCGCCGCTGTCGAAGTCGAGGCACAGGATGCGTCCCTCGACGTCGCCGAAGACGACGCGCCCGTCACGGACGATCGGGTCGTGCAGCGCCGGATAGGTCAGCGAGACCTGCCAACGCTGGCGACCGTCGACGGCTTGGTGACAGACGATCTTCTCCTCGTTCGTCCGGAAGACGATTCGATCGAACGACGAAGCCGGCGCACCGACGACCTCGGCGAGTCCCGGCAGCTTGACCTCGACGGCGGGCGCGTCGACGTTCGTCCGCGCGATGCCGAGGCGGCCGCCGCGCAAGCCGCCGGCGAGATGCGTTCGTCCGATCCCGATCGGCGTCTGCAGACTCGACTGGAACGTCAGCGTTCGGTCGGGAAGCACGGACAGCGTGTGCCACGACTCCGCGGCGGCGAGCGGGTCGACGGTGACCTTCGCCGGCTCGAAGCCCGCGAGGCGAAGTTCGAACTTGTCGCTGCGTCCCGGTTGCACGAGCACGACCGCCGGTGTCACGAGCGGCGTCTCGACGCCGTTCTCGACCTTGGTCAGCCGCGCGTCGCCGACGTGGATCTCGGCGCCGTTCGGGCGTGAGGCGAGCAGAATCGGGATCCGCGCGTTCCGTGCGAGTTGCGTCAGGGCATGGCCGGTGACGAGCGTCCGCAGTCGCTCCCGCGCCTTGCGCCAGTCGCCGGCCTCCATCAGCTCCCGTGCCTCGCGGTCGAGCGCGACCGCGTCGCTGATGTACTGCGCGAGTTCGCGGCGCTGCGCTTCCAAGTTGACGTCGGTCGCCCATCGCTGGTCTTCCGGGCGTCCGGCTTGCTCGACGATGCGTTTGACGTTCTCGATCGCTTCGAGCGCCGCGTCCAGATCCTTGGCTTTGTCGGCCGAGGTGAACTTCTCGTAGGCGAGGCGATAGCTGGAGCGCAGTTGCTCGAGGCGGGCCTCCTGCGCGCGCTTCTCCTGTGCGAGATCGGCCTCGTACTTCGCCTGCCGCGCTTCGAGCTCGACGATCTTCCCCTGCGCTTCCTGCGCGACGATCGTGAACGGGTAGTTGTCCGAGAACGCGCGGTAGACCTGGATCGCCGCCTCGAAGTTCTTCGCCTCGACCGCGCGATCGACGTCGATCTGCACGAAGTTCTCGCGGGCCGACTGCTCGTAGAACCACCAGACGCCAGCGAGCGCGGCCAGCACGCAGAACAGGCCGCCGAGCGCGGCGAGGGTCCGACGACGGCTGCGCCGCCGTTCGTCCAATTCGTAGAGCCCGCGGATCTGCTCCGACACGTCGCGTCGGGAGCGGTCGATCATCAGGATCTTCTGCAGGTACTTGACCGCCTCGATCGGACGGTTCTCGGCGACGAGGTCGGCCGCGATCGACTCGTAGAGCTCGATGACCCGGCGGGTGTCGTTCGCCTTCGTGTGGACGTTGATCAGGCTCTTCTTGAGATCGAGGTCGTTCGGGTTGTCGCGCAACAACCGTTCGAGGATCCCGCGCACGCGGTCGATCTCGCCGATCTCCAGATAGAGATCGACGAGCAGCTTGCCTTCGCGGATCGGATCGAACTCACCGTCCTTGGTGGCGTGCGTGCCGATCGTCAGCTCGAGCAGCCGCTCGCGTGCGCCGAGATCCGTCGGCAGCATCCGGATGACGCGCAGCAGGATCTCGGTCGCTCCCTTCGTGTCACCGCGCTCGACGTGATGCTCGGCGACTTGCTTCAGATGAAGGGACGCCGACTCGTATTCCTGCAGCGCCTCGTAGGTCTGCGCGGCGAGATGCTGCGTCTCGGGGAGACCGACGGAGAGTTCGATCGCCTTCTCGAAGAGATGGATCGCGTCCTGCAGTCGACCTTCGGCGACGCAGTCCTGTGCCGCAGGAACGTAGTCGTCGGCGGCGACGAGCTGGATCAGCTCGAGGTCGAGCAGCTGCGCGAGTCCCTTGTAGACGTGGAACGCCGACATCCCCGTGACCTGCACGAGTCGTTGCACGTTCCGTTTGCCGTCGACGAGGTCGTAGACCGACGCGGCGGCATCCTCGAGGTCCATCGGCGGCGCCGACTCGACGACGCGGTAGATCTCGGTGGGCCCAGGAACCCGCTCCTGGATGAACGACCACTCGTCGATGCGACGAGCGGCTTCCATGATCATGCTGTCGGTGCTGAAGAAGAACCGCTCGTTGACGATCCCTTCGCGGCCCTCGAACGTCGACGCGCCCTCGTAGAACTCGAAGCGGGCGTCGCGCCAGAAGAAGAGGTCGTAGACCTCCTCCTCCATCTGCAACCGGAACGCGTCGTCGAGCTCTTCCTCGGTCAGGTAGCCACCCGCCAGCAGTGCGTCGACCGTCGACATCCCGCTCTGCGACGCATGCTCACGAACGTCGTGGACGGTCTCCTCGGTCAACCGGTTGCTGCGCAGCATTTGCGCGAGCGCTCGGTCGAGCAACGTGTGCTCGTTGTAGTAGAGCGTCACGCCGCGAGGATCGAAGTAGAGCGCGCGCCAGGTTCGCGGGGCCTGGACGCTGAGGAGCCCCACCTTCTGGTTCATCGCCAGCATCTGGAAGACCTGCGCGAGGTCGACGCTGGCCAGATCGCCTTTCAGTGCCATGGTTGTTCCCGCGAGTCCTTCTCCAAGTGCCGGGCACCGCCGTCGGCTGCCGCCGGGGTCGGTTCGAGTCCGGCGAGCGCTATCGGCTGCGCACCCGATGACTCCTGAGCGCGGAGACGCGAACGGGGACACACGCCCGATTCGCATCGACGCAGCCGCCGCACCCGGCGCGCGATCCGACCGCGCCGGGAGGCTTGCGGGGTCTTCGATGGGTCTCTAGCCTTCGGCGCTTCCTCCCAGTCGATCCCCCCGTCGGTGGTTCATGGTCTCCTTCCTCCGCACCGCCGCTGATGCAGTGGCCGCCCGGTGGCACGCCCTCGCGGGACGGCTCTGCTTCCACCTGAACCTGACCGACCACGCGAGGCGGCACTTCGAACAAGTGCTGCGCCTGCGTGGCGACGATTTCACCGCCTACGTCCACCTCGGGCGGATGGCGTACGGCCTCGGTGACTACTCGGGTTGGCGTCGTGAGTACGAGCACGCGCGCCGAACCGATCCGTCGCGATTCGCGCGCCTCCGGCACCCGTTCGAACTGATCGAACCGCGATCCGCAGGAACGCTGTCGGAGGAGACCGGCGAACGTGCGACATGGCGGACCGTCCGCGCATCGATCCCGCAAGGCTCGAAGAGTGCCGGCCATCGCGGACGCTCGCGTGACGCGCGCGACACGTCGGACGAGTCTTTGGGGCATTCGGGACATCACCCCGAACGACCTTCACGACACTCCGACGCAGCGTCCGGCGAACGGGGCTCGTCGGAACGACATGGCTGCAACTCGCGTCGCGCGTTCGGCGACGACTTCGAGTCGGGCGAGGAAAGGCGAAGATTTCGTGGCATGCCCCCGATCGACCCGCAAGATCTCGCGGCCGTCGATCTCGACGCCATTGCACGGCGCCTGATCGCGGGTGACTGATTCACCGACCGCCTGACATCACCGATCCCGTGACTGTGACGCCACGCGCGTCGCCGGACGGTCGAGTTCAGGTCGACACGCGTCGAGTCGGGCCGAGCGCGGTGCGCGCGGCGATGGTCCCATCGCGGCCCGCGCGGCACCCATCGCAGCCCGCGATCGGGCCGCAGCCCAAGGTCTTCGCGCTACGCGCGAAGAC
>JAEYTU010000695.1 GCA_023433825.1 Planctomycetota bacterium | reverse complement strand
GGCACGCACCGGGGATGCGCGCGCGCTGACGATCCTCGCGAACGGTTACGCGAAGCCCGAAGCGCCGGTCGAGTTGAACCGCTACCTGATCGCGTCGATCGCGACGCGCCTGTGTCGCGCACCGCTCGACGCTGCGGTCCTCGCCGACTGGCGGCGTCGCCACGCGAAGGCCGACGACGCGTGGCTCTGGCACGAGACGCTGCGGAAGGCGACGCCGGACCTCGTGCCGGACCTGATGACGAGAGCTGTCGGCAAGGGCGACCCGTTCCTGCGTGCGGTCGCCGTCGAAGCACTGTGCGGAATCGTCCAGCGCGGCGGCGACGCCGAGATCCTCGCGAACCTGTGCCGCGAGATTCTCGTCACGCTGCCACGGCAAGAGGCCGAACGCGCGCTCGCGATCGAGACCGTCGGCCGCGTGCTGCAGACCGTTCGCGATCGGGTCCGCAGCGAGCCGTGGCGCGAGGTCGCCGACGCGGTGATCGGTTGCTTCGACGACGCTGCGACGCCGCTGCGGACGAAGGTCGTCCTGTCGCGGCAGCTCGCGCACGTGTTCGGCGTGACCAACCTCGGCTACGAGTCGCGCTGGTGGCGCAACGAGCTCGCGCGAGAGCCCGTCACCACGGCGCCGGCAGCCGGTGCGTCGAAGACGGCGGTACCGTTCTTCTCGATTCGGACGATCGGTTCACGCTTCGTCTACGTCATCGACGCGTCCGACTCGATGTGCAAGCGCGTCAGCGATCGCGAGCGGCGTGTGCTCGGGCCGACGACGGGTCCGCGAGGTCCGGTGCCCGAGAAGGTCGGCGACGGTGAGTTCGTGCCGCGAGCCAGCGAACTCGACTGGAACCGGATCGTCACGCGCTTCGACGTCGGCCGTGAGTTCGTTCGCTTGTCGCTCGAGAGCCTGCAGCCGGAGCATCGATTCGCGATCGTCCTGTTCGGCGACGACGCGCAGCTGCTGCAAGCGACGCCGCGGCTGATGCCGGCGACGGCGCGCAACGTCAAGGCGGCGATCGCGGAGCTCGAGGCGATCCAGACGGGCCCACCGACGACGCAGCGGCCCGATGGCGTCCTGCGCGGTCGGACCAACCTCCACGCCGGGATGATCGCGGCGTTCGCCGTGCAGTCGGCGGCCGGCACCGAGCGCAGCAGCTACGTCGACCGCAAGGCGATGCTCGACGGCGCGGACTCGCTGTTCCTGCTCAGCGACGGCGCGCCGTCGTGGGACGACTTCGCGGTCGAGGACGCACGCGACGAAGGCGATCAGGCGGGCGACCAGGAGACCGGGACGCTGTTCCAGAACCGCGATCGGCTGATCTTCTACGGGCCGTACGCGCGGCCACCGTACGAGCACCTGATCGCCGACGTCGAGCGCAGGAATCTGTTCCGCAAGGTCGAGATCCACTGCGTCGGGATCGGCGAGGCGAACCATCACCTGCTCGAAGAACTCGCGAAGAGCGGCGGCGGCCGCGCGATCAAGATCGAAGGTGAGACGCGGTGATCGCACCGCGTTCGAAGCGTCGGCACAGCCAATCGCTGCAGCTGAGCGAAATCGGCGCCAGCACGGCGCCGACCAGGACGTCGATCGCGTAGTGGTAGCGCAGCGCCAGCGTCGCGAGGATCAGCAGTAGGACGATCGGCGTCAGGACGACGGCGAGCCGCGGCACGTGGCGGTAGCCGAGATGGAGCGCGACGAGGCTCATCATCGTGTGACCGCTCGGGAAGCAGTCGAACCGGTTGACCTCGGCGCGATCGAGCACGCCGTGGATCCACTCGGCCGCGAAGACGCCTTGCAGCGGGACGTCGTGCGTCAGGAAGCGGTACGGCGGCAGCGTCGGGAACAGCACGTAGCCGAGGTAGCTGGCCAGGAATCCGAAGACGACCGCACACAGCGCTCGGTCGAACGTCGCGCCGTCGCGCCGGAAGAGGATCGCGGTGAGCACGGCGATCGGCACGAAGTAGAAGACGCCGTAGCACCACTGCAGGATCTCGACGAACCACGGCGACAGCAGGGCCTGCAGCACGACGGTCGGATCGACCCCGAACATCGCGCGATCGACGGCGATCCAGGTCCATTCGTACGGCTCCGGATGCAGCATCGGCAGCACGTAGCACAGCGACGAGAACACGGTCGGCAGGCCGACGAACGTCGCCGCCGTTCGCAGCGTCGTCCGCGTCGAGCGTCGCAGCTGCGGCCCGAGCCACGCCAGCGTCACGAAGACGGCGAGCAGCGCGCAGAGGATCGCGACGTAGATCTCCGGTGCGTAGCCCTCGTGATGGACGTCGCGCCCGAATCCGACGACGGTCGCGAGCATCGTGGACAGGTACCAGATCCAGATCGCTTCGAACGCCGCCAAGCGGGCGGAGGTTAGCTGGCGGCGTCGCCTGCGCAACGGCGCTGGCAGATGCGTCGGCGTGGGTAGAGTGCGCGCCGCGATGAGCGAACCCCGATCGGTCACCGGCTATCTGCACGGCTTCACCCACACCGAGCAGGACCGCCTGCTGCGACAGGCACTGCACCTGGAGGACAAGGTCCACGACCGCCTCCCCTATCGGCGCGCGCGACGGCTCGTCGAGGTCGGCTGCGGCGTCGGCGCGCAGACCGGGATCCTGCTGCGGCACTTCCCCGAGCTGCACGTGACCGGCGTCGACCTGTCCGACTCGAACCTGCAGGCCGCGCGGCGCAATCTGACGGCGCTGCCGTGGACCGACGGCCGGTACTCGCTCGAACGCGCCGACGCCGGGACGCTGCCGATGCCGGCGGAGACGTTCGACGCGGCGTTCCTGTGCTGGATCCTCGAGCACGT
>JAEYTU010000655.1 GCA_023433825.1 Planctomycetota bacterium | reverse complement strand
CGCCTGCCTCGGCCAGCGTCAGCAGATTGCGAAGGTGCACGACCGACAGCGGCGTCTCGCGCGGCACGACGACGAGCGTGCGACCTTCCTTGATCGCGACGTCGGCGGCGCGCTCGATCAGGTTGCTGGAGAAGCCATGCGCGACGCGCGCGAGCGTTCCCATGCTGCACGGGCACAAGACGACGGCGTCGACGCCGGCGCTGCCCGACGACGGCGCGGCTTCGACGGCGGCCAGGTCGTGCACGTGCAGCCGGCCCGGCGCCGCCGTCGGCCACAGCGACGCAAGATCCGGTGCGAGTTCGTCGAGGAGGATGCCGACCTCGTACCGCAGCACGCGCAACGCGGCCTTCGTCGCCGCGACGTGGACCCGCACGTCCGCATCGAGTAACGCCGCGACGAGTCGCAACCCGTAGGCGGCTCCCGAGCCGCCACACAACCCGACCATCACGGCCCGCGGTGCGCGATCGTTCATGGGTTCGTCAAGTAGTAGTGCACGTCGTAGAACGCGTGTGTGTAGACGACGACCGCGAAGCCGCGGAAGACGAACAGCACGCCGAGCAGGACGCCGGCCATCAGCCGAAACGTGAACACGCCGCCGTCGAACGGCTCGCCGCCGGCGCCGAGATGGTGGAACAGCGAGAACAGCGCGCCACTCGCCAGGATCGCGAACGCGACGCCGAGCGCCTTCGGCAGTCCGAACGCGACGCACGACCGCGCGGCGGCGAGTGCCAGCAACGACAGCAGCCCGAGCCGGAAGACGGCCTCTTCGAAGATGCCGGCCCCGAGCGAGCCGACGAGGTTCGCGGCCAGCCGGTCGCGCGTCGGGCCGAACGCGTCGAGGGCGACGGTCTGCATCAGCACGGCCGACAACGGTCCGAGCATCAGGCCGTAGACCGTGCCTTCGAGCGCCGAGACCAACGCGACCTTCCCCCACGGCAGCCGGCGCCGCAGGATCGAGACGGCGGCGAGAACGACGGTCACGGCGAAGACGATCCGCAGCACGACGAGTCCGTGCGGGCGCATCAGGAACAGCGCGTTCGTGACCAACGCCTCGGCGCCGTTGCGTTCGCTCGGCGTCAGCGTCTGTCGCAGCGCCTCGTAGGCGATCCACAGCGGCAGTACGGCGAACAGTCCGACGGCGGGATCGCGCGACCACGCGAGGTAGCCACCGGTCTCCTCCGCGGCCGCGGCGACGGCGACCGAACGCGGTTTGCTGGCGGCGCGCTTGCGCGTCGGTGGTGCCTCAGCCTTCGACTTCGCCACGGTAGAGCGCGGCGATCCCGCCGGTCAGGATGCGTTGTTGCGGTCGCGCGAGCCCGGCCTGCTCCATCAGCGCAAGGAACTCGGCGCGTTCGGGGAACGCGAGAACGGAGTCGGGAAGGTAGCGGTACGCGGATGCGTCCCCGGAGACGAGCCCGCCGATCCGTGGCAACACGTTGCGGAAGTAGAAGAGGTACATCGGGCCGACGATCGGCAGTCGCGGTTTGCAGAACTCCAGCACGACGACGCGACCGCCCTTGCGCGTCACGCGCCGCATCTCGGCGAGACCGGCGACCGGATCGGCGACGTTGCGGATCCCGAACGCGACCGTGACGAGGTCGAAGCTCTGATCGGCGAACGGGAGCCGCATCGTGTCGGCGGTCACGTAGTGCGACGGCAGCGTGCGGCGGTCGGCCTTGCGGTTCGCGCGGACCAGCATCTCCGGACAGAAGTCGCTGCCGACGACGTCGGCGCCGTGGCGCTGCATCGCTTGCGCGAGGTCACCAGTCCCGGTGCAGACGTCGAGGACACGTTCACCGCGGCGCAGGGCCGCGAGTCGAACCGCGCAGCGGCGCCACCAGACGTCGATGCCGCACGACAGCATCCGATTCAGCAGGTCGTACCGCGGCGCCACGCGGGCGAACATGTGGCGCACGTCGGCGGCGTTCGGCATCGCGGCATTGTGAGCCGCGAGATCGCCGCGCGAAAGCAAACGCGCGTCGGACGTGCATCGATCGCACGTCCGACGCGGCGTCGGTCACTGACGCCAGTACGAGCTGACCGACGTGATGCCCGGAACGTCGATCGTCCGGACCAGACGTCCGGTGTTGACCTCGAACACGTCGAGCTTGCCGGTGTCGCCGAGCGCGACGATCAGCAGCTTCGGCACGTACGGGATGCCGGGAGCACCACCGATGGCCTTCAGCGCGTCCTTGCCCGAGTGCGTCATCGGCGTCGCCGTCAGTCCGGAGTTGAACTGCGTGACCTGACCCGGTGCGCCGCCGAAGTTGACCATCTCGTCGAACGTGAAGTCGACCGGCGCGTTGCCCGACATCAGATCGCGGCGCGGCGTGGTCGCGTTCGCACCGCCGAAGCGCTGCGTGACCTGCCATTCCTTCTGACGGAACGTCGGCGGCAGGATGAAGCCGCCCGAGTTCGGGCTGATCGGCAGCGGTCCAATCGGCGAGCCGGTCAGCTCGACTCGCGAGATCTGGCCGAGGCCGCTGTCGTCGACGTGGCCGATCAGGACGGCACCGTTCAGGTTCGTGTAGTCGAGCTTGATCGTCCGCGGCCGCGGGAACGTCGCCGTCGGCACGATGCCGACGACGTCGTTGAACCCGATGCCGTTGACGCCGTCCGGACCCGACTCGTAGATCGCGACCGTGCCGTTCGAGTTCAGGATGTACGCGAAGTAGATCCCGCTCAGGTAACCGGTCGCTTGGTAGCGCGGCGTGACGGCGACGTCGATCGGTCCGCTGAGGAAGCCGGTGACCGTGCGGCGTGCCGAGAAGTCGCGGGCACCGAGAATCGTCAGCGAGTTCGACGACGTGCTGGTGATCAGGATGTCCTCACCGTCCGGCTGCCAAGCGATCGACGTCGGTCCCGGCGGAACCCGCGTTTCCGCGATGACCGAGTGGAACGCCGGGCTCGTCGGATCGATGTCGATGAACGAGACCGACGCCGACGCGAAGTTCGTCACGGCCAGCGTCCGCATGTTCGGCGCGACGGTCATGCTGAACGGGTCGGTCAGTCGGATCGTGTCGAGCACCGTCATCCGGTTGCTGTTGACGACCAGGATCTGCCGGTTGTCACGATCGAGGATGTACAGGAAGTGACCGATCTGCTGCCGCGACGTGAACGGGCAGTACGGCGTCGGCGGCGGCGGCGAAGCCGGCGGCGGCTGCGGGCCATAGAAGACGCCTTCCATGAAGTGCCCGTAGAGCCCGACCTCGGTCTGTTGGTTCGAGAACGGGTTGCCGGTGCGCAGCAGGTTCAGCGGGCTGACGATGCACGGCGGATTCGTCGTGACGATCGTGCCCGCGGGTCCGGTCGACGAATTGACGGTCGGCTCCTGGCCGAAGATCGCGCGCGACGGATTCGGTGGCGGGAAGACCAACGTCGGCGGGTTCGGGTGCGGCGCGACGCTGATCGTGTTGCCGAACGCGACCGTGCCGGTCACCGGGTTGACGTGGTTCGTCCGCGTCGCGTTGCGGTTGACGTTCTCGTTGTTGAAGACCGTGTCGAGCGGGCAGCCGATGTGGATGTCACCGACGTTGCCGAGGATCGGGCTGCGCAGCAGACGCGTGTTGCCGACCGAGTCCTGCACGAGGGTCAGCGCGCCAGCGCTGCCGCCGTTGAAGCGCGACGTGCCCGGCGACAGCGCCGGGTTGACGCCCGGGGCGCCGACGTTCGGGTTCAGCGGGAATCGCGAGATGGCCGGGTCACCCGTGCCTTGCCCGAAGCCGTTCATGTCGAGGACCGACAGGCCTGGCTCGGAACCACCGATGCCGATGTAGATCGCGTCGGGAGCGACCGGTGCGTTGACGATCCCCGGTCCGTCACCGGTCGAGAACGTCGTCGACACCGTGTTGCCGAGGTTGACGCCGCCGAGTCCGCGGATCGACGCCGCATTCGCCGTGACGGTCACGGTCGTCTGCCCGGGCATCGTGTACCCGGGGCGCAAGCGGTAGTTGCAGAAGTCCCCGTAGGTCAGCGGATCGGCGTAGTAGAGGACGCTGAACGTCGTCGCCGACGCCGTCACCGACAGCGTCATGCCGGCCTGCTGCGGGATCAGATTCTGCGGGTTGAAGAACTGACCGACGTCGAGCGGCTGCACCGGCTTGTTGAACCGGACCAGGATCGGCGTCGTCGGGTCGACGTTCGTCTCGCCGTTGCCGGGCGAGATCTCGAGTGCGCGGTTCGGCGAGAAGCCGAGGACGTCCGGCGGATTCGGGTCGGCACCGACCGTCGTCGCGACGCAGACCTCGGTCTGCAGGTTGCGTCCGTCGGAGTTGCGGACCGAGTTCGACACGATCATCCGGATCAGGACGTTCGCGGGGAACGTCTCGAACGTGCCGAGGTTGCCGTCGGAATCGGCGATGAACACGAACGCGTTCTTCTCGACGAGGTCCGTGACGCCGCTGAATCCGGCCGGGAAGCCGTTCGCGCGCGAGTCGAGGATCTGCACGTTCACGCCGTTCTTGCGGACGGCTTCGCGCAGGACCAGGCGACCCGACTCGTTGTAGAACGTGAAGCCGTTGACGAAGCCGCGGCCCTGCAGGACCGACGTGCTCTCCGTGGACGGGTCGTAGGCGAGCAGGCTGACCGACGTCGTCAGACCGGAGTTCGTCTGATTCGCGAGCTGGTCGCTCAGGATGCTGCGGATGTCGAGGTGATGGGCGAACCGGACCAACAGGAATTGGTTGCCGGCTTGACCATCGGGCAGCTGCGCCGTCGTCGGGAACGTCGCGACCGGCAACACGCTGTTGTTGGCGGTCAGGTTGTCGCGAAGGCGGTCGAGCGAGTCGATGTTGACGATCGTCTGCGTCGGGTTGCCGAACGCGTCGGCTTCGCGGATCCGGTATGGGTAGATCTGCCCCAAGCCGGTCGTGATCTGCGTGACCCGGAAGGCCCCGCGGTTCTCCCGATTGCCAGCGGTGCCGCCGGAGCATCCGGTCAGCAGCAGGATTCCGGTCCCTGCCAGCGCGACGCTGGCGACCCGGACGAGGCTCGTCCGGTCGAGAGCCTTCCGGAAGGTACCCGTCCGGTGGAAGACCCCGGCTCGGTTCGCGGTCGCGCGACGTGCGTCCGGCACGGCATCGGTAAGGTTCGTGTGAGTTCGCGTCATGTGGAGATGCCACCGCTCGAAACTGGCGGCAGAACGGGACCTTGCTCGTTTTGGGGAGCGCGGAACGTTACCTCGCACCCGTGGCCAGGCAAGAACTGCCAGAAAGAGAAGCCGACGTCCGACTCCGCGATGTTTCCGCATGCGAGGCGTGCATGTGGCGCGGTCGACGGAACCCCAGCGCCATCGATTAGCCAGCCGATCGCACGGCGTCACACGACCGGCATCGTTGCCGCGAGGTTCGCGTTCCCGCCGCGGTCGTTGCGGCGCCCACGACGACCCACGACGACCCGCGTTGTCCCACGACGCCACGACCGACGACCGATCCCGACACGCGATGGTCGCTGCGCGCGACGTCGCTACGCTCCGCGCATGGTGTTCCACGAGGAGCCGCGCGCAGAAGAACGTGAGTACGACCGCGCGCTGCGACCGACCCATTTCGGCGAGTTCATCGGTCAGGACCTCGTCCGCGAGAACCTGCAGATCGCGATCACGGCCGCCCGCGGCCGCGGCGAGCCCCTCGATCACGTGCTGTTCGCAGGTCCTCCCGGACTGGGGAAGACGACCCTGAGCCACCTCGTCGCGACCGGCATGGGCGTCCAGATCACGATCACGTCGGGACCGGCCCTGGCGAGCCCGAAGGACCTGATGGGCACGCTGACGCGGCTGGAACGCGGCGACATCCTGTTCATCGACGAGATCCATCGGCTGCCGCGGATCGTCGAGGAGTACCTCTACACGGCGATGGAGGACCACGCGATCGACGTGACGCTCGACCAGGGGCCGGCGAGCCGAACGCTGCGGGTCACGTTGCAGCCGTTCACATTGGTCGGCGCGACGACACGCGAAGGCCTGCTGTCGGCGCCGTTCCGCAGCCGGTTCGGACTGATCGAGCGGCTCGAGCCGTACCCGGTCTCCGACCTCGAACGGATCCTCGCGCGCGCGTCCGGCCTGCTCGGCGTCGCGGCGACCGACGAGGCGATCGCCCTGCTCGCGAGCCGCTGTCGCGGTGTCCCTCGGATCGCGCTTCGGATGCAGCGTCGTGTCCGCGATCAGGCACAGGTCGAAGGGCTGCCGACGATCGACGCCGGCGTCACGACGCGCTGCCTGCGGCGTCTCGGTGTCGACGATCTCGGTCTCGAAGACCTCGACCGGCGCATCCTCAAGGCGCTGGTCCAACGCGGCGAACCGACCGGTCTGAAGACGCTCGCGGCGATGGTCGACGAGTCGGAGGACACGCTCGAAGAAGTGTTCGAACCGCATCTGCTGCGCTGCGGACTGATCTCGCGCACGCCGCGCGGTCGCGTCGCGACGCGGCGCACGTTCGAGCATCTCGGCATGGTCCCACCGGCGGTCGGGGAACTGCCGTTCCCGGCCTGAACGGCCCACTCCACAGCGCCCCGCACCCCTGCATGTTCCGCTTCGAGTTGCTCGGCGAACGCGATGGCATTCGCCGCGGTCGCTACCACACCCCGCACGGCGCGTTCGACACGCCGTGTTTCGCACCGGTCGGCACGTACGGCACGGTGAAGGGACTGACGCCGGATCAGGTCGCCGCGACCGGCGCGCAGTTGATCCTGTCGAACGCCTATCACCTGAGCCTGCGGCCGACGGCCGAACGTGTGCGACGCCTCGGCGGGCTGCATCGATTCTCGGGCTGGAACGGGCCGATCCTGACCGACTCCGGCGGGTACCAAGTGTTCTCGCTCGACGCGCACTGCGTCGTCGACGACGGCGGCGCGACGTTCCGTTCGACGATCGACGGCGCGAGTGTGCGATGGACGCCGCGCCGCGCGATGGAGATCCAACGCGACCTCGCCTCCGACATCGCGATGGTGCTCGATCACTGTCCACCGGGCGACGCGGCTCCCGAACTCGCGCGCGACGCGCACCGACGCACGCTGCTGTGGGCGCGCGAACAACGCGATCGTCACGATCGGCTCGGCGGCGCCGCGCGCGGTCAAGCGCTGTTCGCGATCGTGCAGGGCGGCGTCGATCCAGATCTGCGGCGCGACAGCGCGACGGCGCTCGTCGCGATGGAGTTCGACGGCTACGCCGTCGGCGGCCTCAGTGTCGGCGAGACGAAGCAGCAGATGGCGGCCGCACTGGCCGCCGCCGTGCCGCTGCTGCCGGCCGACCGTCCGCGTTATCTGATGGGCGTCGGCACGCCCGAGGACTTCGCGTTGGCCGTGCGTCACGGCGTCGACCTGTTCGACTGCGTGACGCCGACGCGCCACGGGCGCAACAACGCGGCGTTCACGCGCGAAGGCACCGTGAAACTTCGCAACCTGCGCCATGCCGACGACACGGCGCCGCTCGACGCGAGCTGCGACTGCTATACGTGTCGCCACTTCAGTCGCGGGTATCTGCGGCATCTCGCGATCGCCGGTGAGATGCTCGCCGGCACGCTGCTGAGCCTGCACAACATCCACTACTTCCAGCAGTTGATGGCGGAGATCCGCGCGAGCGTCGGCGTCGGCTGACGTCGTCGCGACGTTCCGCCGATCGACGCACGCGACGCCGCACATGCTCGATCTTCTTCGCCGTTCGTTCGCACTGACGCTCGCGTTCGCCGTCTCGGCGCAGGACCCGACGACGCCGCGCACGGCAGACCCGGACGTCCGAC
>JAEYTU010000588.1 GCA_023433825.1 Planctomycetota bacterium | reverse complement strand
GCCGAAAGCCTCCGCGCTGCGCGCGGAGGCCGACCTCGCGCGGGCCGCGATGGGACGAGACGTGTCTTCTGGGGCCTCCAGAGCCGCTCACTGGGCCGCGACCAAACGGCCGTCGCCAACGAACGGGCGTCGAGAACTGTCGCGAGCCGCGAGGATTCGCGGCCCTTACGGCCCAGTGACGTCCGGCGGCAAGTCCGCCGAGTACATCGGCGTCGACGACGTCGCCGGGCTCGTCACGCTGGTCCAGTTCGGGACGCTGGAGTTCCACCCGTTCGGCAGTCGCGCCGACCGTCTCGATCGTCCGGATCGGATCGTCGTCGACCTCGACCCCGGCGACGGCGTGCCGTGGGCGCGCGTCGTCGCCGCCGCGCGGCGGCTGCGCGAGCTGCTCGACGTCCTCGACCTCGTCGCGTTCGCGCGCACGACCGGCGGCAAGGGGCTGCACGTCGTCGTCCCGATCGAACGTCGCACGACGTGGGACGACGTCGCGCAGTTCGCGCGCGACCTCGCCGGCCGCCTCGCCGACGAAGATCCCGACGCGTTCGTGCTGACGTCGACGCGGGCGAAACGGAAGGGCCGGATCTACGTCGACACGCTGCGCAACGCCTACGGCTCGACGGCGATCGCCAGCTACTCGCCGCGTGCGCGGGAAGGCGCGACCGTCGCGATGCCAGTCCGCTGGGACGAGGTCACGGCGAAGCTCGACCCGCGGGCGTTCGACGTGCGGACCGTGCCGGTGCGGCTCGCGCGCGACGGGGATGCGTGGCGCGGGTTCGCGGACGTGCGGCAGTCGCTGACGGCGAAGGTTCGCGCCTCCGTGCGCGGCTGACGCACGCGCGACGCTACGAGAGCTTGCGCAGCGCGCGGACGAGCTGCGGCTTGCTCATCGCGCTGCGTCCGGCGATGTCGGCCGCCTGCGCGCGTTCGTACAGCTCGGCCTTCGACAGATCCGCGAGGTCCTGACCCGCTTCGTCGGCGTCGCGTTCGGCACTGGGTGCGCTCTTGTCCCCGACGAGGCGGAGGTTCGTCGCGATCCGTTGGAACAGGTCCGGGATGTCCGCGTCGGACTCGTCGTCCGGATCCGGCGCGCGCGACGCGACGGCGCGCAGCGCGACCTTCGGCTTGACGATGTCGACGCCGCTGCGCCGCTTGCGCGCGATCAACGCCTCGAGACGTTCGCTGCGCCGATCGACCAGCTCGGCGCGCTCGTAGCCGTCCTTCGCCATGCCGCGGATCGCCTTCTCGAACGCGTCGACGTCGGCTTTGTCGGCGCGCGGGATCTTCCGCAGACCGACGTCGGCGGGCTTTCGCAGTTCGCCGGCGAAGCGCAGCGTCTCGGCCCACAGGATCCCGCCGCGTGCAAGGATCGCGACCAGGTACTCCTTCGTCCGCATGACGAACGTCGCGATGCCGGCCTTGTCCTCGCGTTCGAGCACGTCGGCCAGCAGCCGGTACGGCTTGTTCGTCTCACCGGCCGGCGTCAGCACGTAGGCCTTCTCGAACAGGAACGGGTCCAACTCGGCGACCGGGACGAACGACGTCAGGTCGATGTCGCGCGACTTGCGCGGCGCGACCGACTCCAGCGCCTCGTCGGAGACGACGACGAACTCGTCGGTCTCGACCTCGAAGCCGCGGACGAGCCGGTCCCACACGACCTCCGCGTCGTCCTTGGCGCGCACGAACCGCCGCTGCAACGGCGCGCCGTCGGGAGCGAGCATCCGCAGCGAGACACCGCTCGACCGAACGGCCGCGAACAGGTTCACCGGTACGGCGACGAGTCCGAAGCTGATCGTCCCCGACCAGACCGGCCGTGGGCCGCCATCGTCGCCACCGGCATGGGCACTGGCATGGCCGCCCTTCTTCTTCGTCGGTCGTCGGCGAGTGGCCATCGGATCAGGCCGTCGCCCGCAGACTGCGCTGCAGCGCCGACAACAGCGAGTCGTCGCCCGCCGGCTTCGCGCGGAACCGGCGGAACTTCGGCGTCTCGCCCTTCCGCAGCTTCGCGACCAGTGCCAGCACGCGATCGCGGTACTCGTCGCGGAATCGGCCGTGATCGAACGTGTCGGTCAGCGCGTCGATCAAGCGGCGCGCGAGGTCGCGTTCGCGCGGATCGAAGGCGCGCCCCGCCGGCGCCGGGAGATCGGCGGCCGTCACGACCGAGTCGGCCGTGCGCAGCGCGACCAGCGCCAGGTGCCCGGCGTGCAGTCGCAGCGACCCGACGTAGTCGCGCTTGCGCATCGTCCAGCGCGCGATCCCCTCGGTCTTCGTCCGCGTCAGCGCCGCGGCGAGCGCCGCATAGTCCTGCTGCTGCCCCGCGTCCGGCGCCAGGTAGTACGGCCGCTCGTACCACCGGTGATCGAGCGTGCCGGTCGGGACGAAGCGCAGCATCTCGATGTCGCGCGTCGGCTTCGGCTCCAACTTCTCCAACTCGGCCTCGTCGATCACGACGAAGCGGCCGCGCTCGAACTCGAAACCGCGCTGCGTCGCCTCGGGGTCGACGGCGCGGCCGGTGCGCGGATGCACCATCTGCTGCCGAACCGGCGCGTGATCCTTCGGATCGAGCAGCCGGAACCCGACGTTCTGCTCGACGACGGCGGCGAACAGCTTCACGCCGACGCGCTTCTTGCCGACGACGAGGGTGCCCTTCCACATCGTTCGCGCGACGGTCGGTCCGGTCCGCTTCTCAGATCGAGCAGGAGCGTCGCTCGGTTCTCGGGTCTTGGACATGTTCGGATCGGTGGTTTCGACGGACTTCGATTGGGCTCATCTGAGGATTGCCGTCAGACTGCCGTCGCTCTGGAGATAGACGACGAGTGCGGCCTCGAGGTTGTCTGCGCCCTCGGTGCGCACGGCTTGGAGAATCTCACCTTCGGTGATGCGTTCGCGGCGCATCGCTGTCGTCAGCGGGCGGCCGTCCTTCAGCACGACCGTCGGCTTCGCGCGGACGAAGTTGCTGAAGCGATCGCTGCGGACTGCGGCGAAAGACACGATCCATTGCAGGGCGATCAGCGCAGCGAACGCCAGCACTCCGTCGAACACGGGCGTGTCCTTGGAGAGGATTTGGGTGGCGAGGGTCGACCCGAGAGCGACGGTGATGACGAGGTCGAATGCATTGAGCTTGGTCAATGTCCGCTTTCCCGCCACTCGGAGGAACACGACGAGGGCTGCGTATGCGATCGGCGCGATGACCAGGATGCGCGCGGGGCCTTCCCAGCCGTCGAAGAAGACCTGGAACTGCATCGGCGAGCCCTCCACGTGGGATCCGAGTCGGGTGAAGGCTCGCCATCAGAGCGCGCGCAGGAATGCGACGAGGTCCGCCTTCTCCTTCGCGGTCAGTTGCGTGCCGAGCACGAGGTTGAAGAACTCGGCCGTGTCTTCGAGCGTCAGCAAGCGGCCGTCGTGCAGGTACGGCGGCGAGTCCTTGATGCCGCGCAGCGTGAACGTCTTGATCGGACCGTCGGCGACGACGATCTGATCGTTGACCTCGTGCGGCGTCGCGAAGAAGCGCTGCAGCTGCAGGTCGTGCATCTTGTCGTCGAGGTAGAACGGCGGCGGGTGGCAGGCCGCGCACTGGGCCCTCCCGTGGAAGAGCTCCTCGCCGCGCAGCTCCGCGGCAGTCGCCTTCGTCGGGTCGAGCCGACCGTCGGCGACGCGGAGCTTCGGCGCCGGCGGGAAGTCGAGGAGCTCCTGGAACTCCGCCATGAAGTGCACCTGGCTGCCGCGCTCGAGGATGTTCACGCCCTTCTTCGTGGCGATGACGGGGTCGCCGTCGAAGTAGGCGCCGCGCTGCTCGAACTCGGTGAAGTCCTCCACCGTCTTCAGCGCGCGCTGCGAGCCGAAGAGCCGCTGGATGTTCACGCCCCGCAGGGTCGGCGTCTCGATCCGGTGCCGGAACTCCTGCGGCCGGATGTCGCCCACGAGGTGCGCCGCGCCGTTCGTGTGGCCGTTCGAGTGGCAGTCGAGGCAGGCCACGCCGCGGTGCGGGTGGTCGCTGCGACGGTCTTCGGTCTGGTTGAACTGCTGCTGCGGAAACGGCGTCAGCAGGAGGCGCAGGCCCTCGATCTGCTTCGGGTTCAGGATGCCGTTGAAGATCGCGTAGTAGTTCTCGATGGTGATGAGCTTGCCCTGCGACACGTCCCCGAGATCCTTCCGCGTGGTGAGGAAGAGCGGCGGCGGGAACTCCGGCATGAAGTGGTCGGGCAGATCGAAGTCGATGTCGAATCGCGTGAGGTCGCGGGCCTCCTGGCGCTTCAGCTCGTCGATCTCGTTCTTGGGGAACACCATGCCGCCCTCGCGATGCTTCGGGTGCGGCAGGGGCATGTAGCCGGCAGGGAAGACGCCCTTCGCGCGGATCTCGCTCGGGCTCATGCGCCCGAGTGAATCCCACGTGACGCCGCTCGTGAGCTTCGCGCGGGGGCCCTCCTGGAGCGGCTTCCCGCGGAACATCTTCGCGTCCTTGGCGGGCCGATTCGAGAGGTCGTAGCGGGCGTTCAGGAGCGCA